>CACXCY010000199.1 GCA_902766265.1 uncultured Bacteroidota bacterium | reverse complement strand
TCAATTATCGTTCAGTCAATGAGTGTCCGCTGTCGGTGCGTGATACGGCTGGGCATAACCATGATTTCCGTTGGCTTTTTATGGCGTATGTCAATGAGGACCACCCATATATTGATTCTATTTTAACAACGGTGCTGGCACAAGGCAATGTGTCAACATTTTCTGGTTATCAGAAAGGTTCACAGCATGTGGTGGATCAGGTGGCGGCTATATGGTATTATGCATTGGATCGTGGCATTACGTATAGTTCGATTTCATGCACCTCCAATCCATCGAGTCGTGCAACGACACAGCATATCAGGTTCTTCGATGAGGTGTACAATTCGAGGCAGGCCAACTGTATAGACGCATGCGTGTTTTTCGCATCCATTATGCGTAAGATTGGGCTCAAGCCAGTGGTGCTGGTAGAACCCTGTCATGCGTATTTGGGCTATTATACGGACAAGAATAAACGTCATCTGTCGCTATTGGAGACAACTATCACTTCGTGGGTAAACATGCCTGCAATGAAAAAAACGTTGGAGAAGAATGGTCGTCTGTCGGGAGAACAGTATGAGAAACTAAAGAAGTATCTCACTCCAGCGCAGTTGCGTCGCTGGAACGAGGGAAATATGGATTTTGAGGAGTTGGAGCATGCATTGGCACAATACCTCTTCGTGCAAGCTACGACCTATCCCAAGGCGCAGTACGACAGTAATCTTGTCTATTTTAATGATACCAATCAACTGGGGTACCAAATGCTTCAGGTGGATGAACTGCGAAAATCAGTACAACCTATCAGCGCACAGTAATCTTCATTCCAGTTGTTATTGTGGAGAGAATAATCTGGTGACAATAAAAGAGCGACACTTGTAATGAGCGCCGCCTTTTTTACTGTTTCAGTATTGTGCCGTTTCAGTTGGCTACCTGAAACGGAGTTCTGTCCATGCATCTTTCATCTTGCCGCCGAGAACCATCACAGGGGCTTGAAGACGGCCCTCAAGAGACGACTCGTACCTGATGGCTTTCTCTGCGCCTTCGAACAACTCACCGTAACTCACATTGCCTTTCTTTCTCTTCAACTCCCGTACCAGAAAATAGGTCAGGAATCCATGCTTTTGTGCATCGTAGTTATAAGCGGTTTTGTTGACTTCAGCGGCTGTGAAAAGCACTATATCGCTTCGTATTCTCATACCTTTGATACGTACGTTGTTGTGTTTGATGTTGACCAATGTGTCACCACTGCGTTGCTTGCCATCATAGCCCGCATCAATAATGAATGTAACACTTTTGGCGGGTACGCGGTTGAACCATGAACACAATGTGTCGAGACTCAGGCATTGTTGTAGGAGATTCTTTGTGTCTTTTTTAGAAAGTTTCTCTTTGGGCGTTTTGGCCTTTTTGCCATTCCAACTTTTCACCACTTTGGTGTCTATTCCGCAAGGCAATAGATATGCGTTGTAATTGGCATCCGTCAGACCATGACCGGAATAGTATAACAACACGTTGCTTTTGCCAGCAGAAGCGGTCAGAATGTCTTTCAGCCAATTAATGCCTTGTGTCTTGATATCGTTTTTGCCTGCGTTGTTAAGCACTTTTACGTGACGTTCGGGGATACTGAGCGTTTTGATACAATAATCGCGCACCACATTACCGTCTCGCCATGCGTATTCGCAATTGGGAAACGGAGCGTCGTAGCGTTCATTGGCAATGATGAGAGCATATGTTTCTGTATTGGCGTTTGGTTCATTGACGGGAATGTTGAACTCGATATAGTCGTCATTGGTAGTCAGGTCATCGTTCATGCGGACGATGGTTTCGTCGAATGCTCCATGCACGGTTAACTCTATGCTGCAGCGGCGATAGCGTGATCCCACCTCGGCGTTGCAGGTGGTCTCATAGGTGTATGAGTTGTTTGTATGCTGTAAGGCGCTGATCTTCGTCTCGGTGTAGTTTCTCACTCCCAATGCCCGCACATAGGCGAGTTGTGCATTGTTGGTGATACCTTCTGCTTGAGAAATGCTTAAACGAACTCTCTCTCCGTTGAAAGTAGCCGCGTCGTAGCGGTGCTCACCATACTCGCCATTATATGTAATGTTCGCTACGTCAATAGCGTCAGTCGATCCTGAGATATGTATGTCGACATCTTTGTTTGCTCCAAAGAAATCTGAACATTCGTTGTCAATCATCACACGGGCAAGTTCGCAGATGGCATATACTGAGTTGGAACTCTCCACGGTGTATGTGCCGACGGCATAGTCATCTGTAAAACCTTCAGGATGATTGCAGTTGTATGATATTTCCAATACAAAGTTCAGCTCGGCTGTGCCGTCCTCCTTAACGCCGTCAGCTATTCGTGCGCGTACTCTAACCTCGGATTCATCGTATAGCTTCCTGTCCAATGGCAGTTTAAGCAGTATAGCTTCGGCTTGTTTCTGCATTTTACGCTGCCGCTGGCTGACATCATTCCGAATGGAATTGAGAATGGTTGTTTGGTATTCGTTGTTGACCGAAGTCTCACTTTTTGCCTGTGGCTTATTGTTCTGCGCAACAGAGGGCTGGGGCCCGAAGGCGAGAACAGCCATGGCTAATAGTAAGAGGATACGTGTGTTCTTCATGGTTTTGTCCTTGTATGACGATTGTTTTTGAGCTGCAAATATACGAATTAATTACAGGATAGCAAGTGCTGTTTGCGGATTTTTTTGATATGTATGTTGTTACTTCTGTTACTATGTGGGGGTTATTCCAATGATTTGATGCTGAAACTGAATTTTTTCTGCAATTTTTTTCGATATAGGTAAAGTATCACATAATAGCATGAGATAATGGCAAGTGTGATGATGATGGCAAGCCATTCGGCTACAAATCGGTTCAGTAGTATAATGGCAGCAATGAGGAGTAATGCAGGTAGAAAATAAGCCCACAGGACAGCTTCGAATCCCAATGATTGGTCGATTTGGACTTCCACCTGTTCTCCGATGTGAAATTCTTCCCATTGCATCGTTGCGATATCCACTTCACGTTCTTTCCCGTCGGCAAAACCGCATTTGCCTTTCGCTTCACAGTGTCCGCAAGCACTAGGAACCTCAATTTTTACTCGTACCTGTCCTGGGTTTATTTCTGTAACGATGCCCTTGTGTGTCGCTATATTCATAATTAATGATAGTCTCTTGTAATGCCTTGTTATTTGCGGGTGTTTCGACTACCATTTAGGGAAATCTTTGCAGCTCTTTATGCATTTGCCGTCGGGGTTGATTTTGTGTACATTGTTGTTGTAATACACTTCGGCACGGTGGTATTCGAAAGGTGAAGCAGCCAAAAATATAAAAGGTATCTTGACATTGCCAGAATGGTCTATATAACCCCATACGCCGTTTTTCTGTACAGGGCATAGCCCATCTTCAAAATAGAATCCCGACTGGTATTGTAGCGGAATGACTATTTCTCCCTTGGTGTTGATGAATCCGCAGGAATCATTTTTCATCACCAGAGCCAGTCCTTCGTGGAAAGTGTATGCGTCGCCCAAAGTACTCTTATTGCTGTATTCCAAAGGCAGGATGAATTTGCCCTTCTTGTCGATAATACCGTACTTGTCGTTTTTTCTGACCATGCAGAAACCATTTTGAAAGCCGCCGACATTATCGTACAATCCGAAATGCTCCTTGCCTTTAGCGTCAATCAGTCCTTTTTGTCCATGTTTGACAAAAACGTAGAATCCATCGCTATAGCTGATGAAATCATCGTATTGATATGGTGTTATCTGCTTGAATTTACGATTGAACATGGCTATGTGGTCACCTTCGGGGTCCATGACGAGAAAGATGCCGTTATTGTCCATGGCTGACAGAAATTCATATTTGGCAGGGAAAACCATCTTCCCGTTGCGGTCTATCATGCCATTACGTTCATACTGCTTCACCACGGCATAGCCGTTGTAGAATGGGTTTGCATACTGATACTTGGGCTGTATAACGATGCGGTTTTCTTTATCAATATACCCGTATGATACCGTAAAACTGTCGATATCTACAGCCACCACAGCCAATCCTTCGTTAAAAGTGCTTGCCGCACGGTATTGTGGTTCTATGGCAGGAGTGCCGTCTTCATGTACAAATCCATACAGCCCGTCTTTCTGTACTCGAATCATACCGTCGGCGGGAAGGGTGACATTTTGGTATTCGCAGGGGACTACCTCTTTACCTTCTTTGTTGATAAGCCCGTATCTGTCGTAGTCGCGCAGGACAATGCAATACCCATTCTTGAATTTATCTACGAACATGTATTGTGGCTTAACAATCTCGGTGCCGTCGGCTAACTTAAATCCGAATTTTCCGTCCCGTTCAGTGGTCTGGATGCCATCGATAAACACTAATTCGCAGCCGCACGACTCATCGTCTACCACGACGACGTCGTCTGTTTTGGGTGCAGAATTGCTCTTGTCGGATTTGTGTTTCTTTTGTGCCACGGACATGGGGGAGAGTATTGTCAGCAGCATGATGAATGTCAATAGTCTTTGCATGGCGTCTGGTTTTATGGATTGAAAATGGAGGATATGCTTTTTCGATTTATATGATGGTCAGTTCGTCGGATGAAGTCCATCCTTTGTTTCCGTCGGCGATGGTTATCTTGTACCATCCATCTACTTCATCGTCAATTTTAACTTTAGTGCCTTCGTGGAGCACGAATTTGTCCACACTGGATAGGTCCGGTGAACTTTTGACTATTGACATGGGACTAGTTACAATGGCTTCATCGTGTGCGGTGGCATAGTGGGCCGACGATATGGCGTTGGCACTACCCAATATAAGCAGGCATATTAGACAGCAACTGATTATTAAACTGATTTTGCGCCACGCATAATCCTTTGAAAGAAAGAATACAGCAATACCTGCGCACATTAGAAACATTAGTATGATGCAGTAGTTTATCCATCCGCGAGGACTCATTGTGGTGTTAATGTTGTACCACCAGTCAATAAAGAACAGGCGAGGTACTGGTTGAATCTTATCTTGTGTCTTGCTGTAAACAAAATCCAAATTCTCCTGTATGTCGTTGTCTGTGGGTGCCAAACGTTTGGCTCGTTCAAAATTGAGTATCGCCAGTGCCAGTTCTCCTTGACGGTAGTAGCTGTCGCCTAAATTGTAGTATATGGCTGCATTTTCTTGTCCCTGTGACAATGCCGCCTCATAATGAGCCGATGCTTCTGCATATTGTCCTGCTTTGTATGCTTTATTTCCAGCATCGAATAACTCGGCAGGCGATTGTGCGTTTGCTGTGCAGGCAGCGGCCACGATGATGAGAAGTGTGTATATTCGTTTCATGTGTATAATCGTTACGGCGTTGTTGGAATATCAGATGGTAGCAATGGTCTTGAGTGTTTCTTCGTAGATGGCTTTTTTCTGTTCTGATGGGTCGCCAGGGGCAAAGCGGGCCATGTCTACATCGTCGAGGGTGCCCATGATAAGCGACATGTGTTCCTGAGAGATGCCTTTCTCTTGTAGACGGTCGGCTACCGTGTCTCGAGACAGCTGAGAAATAGGAATGTTATACTTGTCGCTCAAGCACCCCCATACGGCTTTATAAATCTCTTCGTAGAACGCAGTATCATTGCCATCAGCCAGATGCTGCTCTGCATTACGAAGCCGTTTCTTTGCCAGTTTGAGGGCTCGACGGAGTTTCATGCTTGTCTCGTCCGATTCAATTGCCTGTTGCTTACGCCCTGCAAGGACGAGTATAACGGTTGCCGCTACGGGGAGAACGAGCAGTATCCATTGCCAAGTGTCCGAAGTGGTGCCCGTTGGATGCAACTGCCCGATATGTGTTTTGATATGGTTAATATCGCTATTCAGCAGTTTGACATCGTTTTTGCTGGTGCTTACATTGTGGTCGGAAGGTTTCCCTTTGTCCACTTTGACAGAAAATCCCTCTGCATGCAATGTCTTGTATTGTCCCGATGCGGGGTCGAAATATACATAATCGACAGCAGGAATTTCGTAGTTTCCTTGGCTTTGGGGTACTAGCACCCATTCAAAGGTGCGGCTACCGCTGATACCATTGTCTCCCCGGTTTATCTTGTCGCTCACCTTGGGGTCGTATACTTCAAATACTTTTGGAAAATCTATTTCGGGAGCGTCAAGCAGTATTAAATTACCATGCCCACTTACGGTCAGTCGATAGGTGATGGCTTCGTTGGCTTTCACAGAATTCTTGTCCAGTGAGCTTTTTACAGAGAATGTTCCTACCGCCCCGCTGAATTTGTCGGGGGCAGGGGGCAATGGGCGTACATTGATGTTGAGACTGTTCGACGAAAGTTCTTTTTTGACAGCTTGTGCTTGGTTGAAGAATGGGTCGTCGAAGAGATCCCAGATAGTGCCGGTGCGTCTGCGCTGGACAGGCACCATGGCCAGCACTTCAAGATGGAGTGGGGCTATCTTTTGCGCCCCTACCTCTTGTCCAAAAAGTGCCCCACGGCGTATTTCGGCAACAAGATAACGTTTGCCGTTGATGGTTTCTTCATATTGTTTGATTTGTTTGCCTTCGCTCAAATCCTCACTCCAAAATCCTTTGTTGCCAGGTAGCTTGTCAATTTGATATTGTTGTAGGGATACTTGGGTGTATATCTTGTATGAGATAATGACCTCCTCGCCTTTGTAAGGATTACTTTTGTTGATTGTCGCGCTGGCATAAAGACTGGAGGCGTCAATAGTGGTGGGTTGTTGCTGCTGTTGCTGTTGTTGGGGGGATTGGCTCCGTCCGCCGTAACCGCCATAACCCTGATTGGCATTGGGGTCAGCTTTGGTCACGGTGATGGTGAAAGGTTTGCTTCTGATTTCCTTGCCGTCAACGACGCAGGATGCGGCCCCAATGGTATACCGGCCAACTTGGTCGGCGTTAAGCACATAACTGAAACCGTATGTTACTGAACGTGACATCTGGCCATTGATCCATGACATACTGCTGCTCGTTGATGTATTGGGACCACTCAGTACGCTGAAACCTTTAAAGGAGGGGCCTCGAAAGTTGCTGGCTTTATCGTTGACCTCGAATTGCACGCGGAATTGTTGTCCTGCACTTACGCTTGATGGTGCGCTGACAATGATTTCCTGCGCCCCAGCCATGAGTTGTGCGGTGATGAATAAAATTAGGAGGATGTGTCGTCTCATTGTGTGTCGTGTATCTGTTAGGAGGTATCAGCTGTTTGTACTACCAATCTTTCTCGATGCGTGAATCAACTTTCCTTTCCAATGCATTCTGATGCTCTTTCAGGGTGTTTTTCTCGTTGTTTTTTACAGCATTGAGCAATCGTTCGGCCTCTTTCTTCTGTTGCTCTTTTTGTAGGTCTTTAAGTTGCTGCTGTTGTTTGTTTTGTTGATCCTGATTTTTTTGCTGCTGTTGTTGCTGTTGCTGTTGCTGTTGGTTCCCTTGCTGGTTGTTCTGCTGTTGCTGCTGTTGTTGCTGATTGTTGTCGTTGCCTCCTTGTTTTTGTTGGCTCTGCTGCTGTTGTTGTTGGGTTTGTGCCAACAGCTTTTGGGCATACGACAGATTGTATTTGGTATCTTTGTTCTTAGGATTAAGTTTCAGGGATTCCTTGTAGCTTGTCACGGCTTTCTGGAAATCATTCATGCCGCCACCTTGCCCGTCGCGTTTCTTTAATCCACTTTGTAATTGACTGTTGCCCAGATTGTGATAAGTGTGGCTACGTTCCTTTTTGTTCATTGTTGGGTTTTGCAGCGCTTTGTCAAACCGTTCGGCAGCTCTGTCGTAGTTGCCTTCGCGGTATAGTGCATTACCCAAGTTGTATTGCGATTTGTAATATGTGCTATCGGTGGCTATGGCCTTACGATACGCCGTTTCGGCATCGGTGTAATGCTTTTTGTTGTATGATTTGTTCCCTGTGCGAGTCTCGGTGCGCACCTGCTTCTTTACCTTTTTGGGTGTTTGTGCTATGGAAGCGTTACCGATAAGGGCAATCAGTAGTATGGCTGTGATGATTCTCTTCATGGCGTGTGTGTCCTCTATCTTTTCAGTAGCTTGCCAATGTTAAATTTCTTGTTTTTCTTTTCCGTGAAAAGTAGTTCTGCGAGGAGGCAGAGCAGGGCTGCGGCCAATGGATATTGGAAACGGCTCTCATACTCTGAGAATACGGTGTTGCCGTAGTTTTCTTTCTCCAGCTTGGTGAGTTGCTTCACAATATCATCAATACCTGCGTTAATATTGTTGGCTCTCACATATATGCCACCTCCGGCTTGGGCAATGTCGATCAGCATCTGCTCGTTCAGCTGTGTGGTCACAATGTTGCCTGCTTTGTCGCGTTTGTAGCCGGCTTGTTGCCCTTTGTAGTATACGGGTATGGGCGTTCCTTGTGTGGTGCCCATGCCTATGGTGTTCACCATCACCCCTTCGGCCTGTGCGTCGCTGGCGGCTTTGATGGCGTCGTCCTCGTGGTTCTCTCCATCGGAGATGACGATGATGGTGCGGCTTTGTTTCTTCTGCCATTCACGGTCGGGGTCGCCATATCCGAAACTCTGCATGGCCATGCCGATAGCTTCGCCGATGGCGGTGCCTTGCGCCTCAATCATATTACAGTTGGTCTGTTCCACAAACATCTTGGCGGCACTATAGTCATTCGTTAAGGGCATTTGAACGAATGCGCTTCCCGCAAATACGATGATGCTCACACGGTCGCTGCCCAGCTGGTCGAGTAGGGCGCTTACGGCACGTTGGCTCCTTGCCAAACGATTTGGGGCTATGTCCTCCGCCATCATACTGTTGCTGACATCCATACATACGGCGATGTCGGCTCCCAGCCGTTCGCCCTTTACCATCTTGGTGCCTACCTGGGGATTGGCCAGGGTAATGATGAGGAATGCCCATGCCAGCATCAGCAGCGTGAATTTGGCTACAGGGCGTCGGCGTGAGTTTTCGGGGGTTAGGCGGTTTAAAAGATTGGTGTCTGCAAATTCGGCCAGTTTCCTCTGACGAACGACACGCATTCTTATGTAGAGCCCCACAAGCACCGGTATGGTCAGCAGTAGGTAGAGAAGGTTGATATGTTCGAAATGAATCATGTCTTTAGGTATAAAGGAGGGCGGTATATCCGTTCAAGCGGTCAGTTTTTGAAATATAGTAGTGATAGCAGTATTTCGAGAGCGAAGGCGCAGATGCCTATCAATAAGAAAGGCAGGTGCTCGTCACGCGTCTGGCTGTATTGGGTCACATCTATCTTGGTTTTCTCCATCTGGTCAATCTGGTCGAATATCTCTTTGAGCGATTTCTTGTTGGTGCTGCGGAAATAGCGTCCGTCGTGGGTGCTCTCGGCCATCTGCGTCAGCAGCTGTTCGTCTATCTCCACGGGAACGTTTTGATAGATGACGCGCCCAAACTGGTCACGGAATGGGTATGGTGCCAATCCGCGGGTGCCCACACCGATGGTGTAGAGCCGGATATCGTACAGCGCCGCTATTTCGGCTGCCGACTGCGGGTCAACGGAACCTTGGTTGTTCACACCGTCGGTCAGCAGTATGATGACTTTGCTTTTGGCTTTGCTGTCTTTGATGCGGTTCACGGCGGTGGCCAGCCCGTCACCCATGGCGGTGCCGTCTTTGAGTTGTCCGCTCTTCAGGTGCGATAGCTGGTTGAGCAGCACGGAGTGGTCGATGGTGAGGGGCACCTGGGTGAACGACTCTCCGGCAAATACCACCAGAGCCATACGGTCGTTCTTGCGGCCTTCAATAAATTCAGCAGCAACCTTCTTGGCGGCTTCCAGCCGGTTGGGGCGGAAGTCCTCCGCCAACATGCTGCCGCTGACATCCATGGCCATCACGATGTCGATGCCCTCCACGGTCATCTCTTTGCGGCTCAGCTTGCTCTGCGGTCTTGCAAGGGCGATAACCAGTGCCGTTACTGCGACAAGACGGAGGGCGTAGAGTAGGGGATGCATCCGTTGGCGTAGTGTCTTTGGCTGGTCTTTGAACAGGGAAAGGTCGGCAAACTGCATGGCAGGGTTCTGCTTGCGGTAGCGCCAGAAATACCAACCTATCAGCAGCGGTACCAGCAGCAGTAGCAGCAATAGCCAGGGGTGTGCAAACGTTAAGCTCATTGTTTTTCCTCCTTCTGTGCCGTTGTCGCGGAATCTTCCGTGGACGTTTGGCTCACGGATGTCTCCTCAACGAATAGCTTGGCATTGGTCATCGACAGGTCGTGCTCGTAGGGCTGGGGCTCATGCTTGGCAAATTTTACCATATCAGCCGTATGGAGCATCTGTCGCAGTTGCTCGTAGTTCTCCTCCTTGTAGTACCGGCTTCCGTGGTAGCTGTCGAGCGTCTGGTCGCTGGTCATCTCGGTGGAGTCGATGCCAAACTGCCCGCTCATATACTGACGGATGATGTCGGTCAGTTCTGTGTGGTATTCTTTCACGCGTCCGCTCTGCCACAATCCTTTTGTCCGCAGGCGTTCCAACTCGTCGAGGGCTTGTTTGTCGGGTGGCGTGGGGGGTGCTTGGGGGATAGTGATAATGGGTTCGTGCTTCTTGAGCTTGCCTACGACAAAGATAACGCCCCATACAATGGCTGCTACAAGAATGGCGAGGAGCACCCAACGGAATATCTCCCAGAAGGTATAGGGCTCCTTCATGATGTCGGCGATGTCTTTGATTTCAGCTTTGGTGGTATCCACGTTAGGTACATCGAGCACCGTGAGTGTCAAGCTGTCGGGGCATATCATGGGCAGCAGGCCGCCGCCCAGTCCTACCTGTAGCTGGATGGCTCCCATCCCGTGGTCGCCCACTTCGAACGATGTCACCGTGGAGTGTTGCCGCAGGGTGTATCCGTTGGATTCCTGCAGGGTGTCCACGCGTTGCGACAATACGATAATATCGTTGCGGTTCAGTTCCTCCGCCGTGGGGAAGACCACCGTGGGCATCTTGGGGGCGTTGACGCTGAGCACGAGGTCCAGCTGGTCGCCGATGGTGATGCTGGTTTGCTGTCCCAGGGGGGCGCCGCTGGTGTCCCACGAGGCCGACAGCCGCACCTGTTGTGCCGCCGCCGTTCCTGTCCATCCCAAGGTGATGAATGCCAAAAGGAGTGTGTATAGATTGCGTTTGTTCATAATCATCGGGCATTGGTGATGCCGTTTGTTTTGTGGAATATAGCTTGACTCTGGCTTATTGTCTCATTTTAAACAGGTGTATCAAGGGTTTCACGAAGTCGTCGCCCGTCTCCATCGTCACTTGGTCGATGCCGTATTTCTTGAGCATGGCGTCCACAGCCGTCTCGCGCAAGCGCTGCTGGCGGGCATAGTTTTGCCGTACGGTGGCGCTGGAGGTGTCCACCCATTGCTCTATGCCGCTCTCGTTGTCGTGTAGTTTCACCAATCCGATGTCGGGCAGCTCGTGTTCGCGGCGGTCGGTGATGCGCAGCGCCGACAAGTCGTGCTTCTTGGACGCAATCTTGAGGGCATCCTCGTAGTTGCCGTCGTTGTCGTTGAAATCGCTCAGCACGAAGCAGGTGCTACGTTTCTTGATTACGTTGGAGAAATACTGCAAAGCCGCCGCCAGGTCGGTACCGTGGCTTTGGGGTTCGAAGGTGATGAGCTCGCGTATGATGCGAAGGATGTGTGTGCTGCCTTTCTTGGGGGTGATGAATTTCTCTATTTTGTCGCTGAAGAATATCACTCCCACTTTGTCGTTGTTGGCAATGGCCGAGAAAGCCAGCGTGGCGGCCACTTCGGCGACGAGCTCCTGCTTGAACTGCTGGCGTGTGCCGAAACGGTTGCTGCCGCTCACGTCGACCAGCAGCATCACGGTCAGCTCTCGCTCCTCCTCAAATATCTTCACATAGGGGTGGTTCAACCGCGCGGTGACGTTCCAGTCGATACTGCGCACATCGTCGCCGTATTGGTATTCCCGCACTTCGCTGAAGGCCATACCTCTGCCTTTGAAGGCGCTGTGGTACTCGCCGCTGAACAGTTGGCGCGACAGCCCCTTGGCTCTGATTTCTATCTTCCTGACCTTTTTGACTATTTCTGATTCGGTAATCATGGATGAGAATGCGTTCTATGTGACATCGTGTATGAAAGCATCAGGGCACTTCCACACGGTTGAGTATCTCGTTGACGATTTCCTCGCTCGTCACGTTCTCGGCCTCGGCTTCGTAGGTCAGCCCCACACGGTGGCGCAGCACATCCATGGCGATGGCGCGGACATCCTCGGGGATGACGTATCCGCGGCGTTTCATGAAGGCGTAGGATTTGGAGGCGATGGCCAGATTGATGGAACCACGGGGCGACGCTCCGTAGCTTATCATCCCTTTCAGTTTCTCCAAGCCGTACTGTTCGGGGTAGCGGGTGGCAAATATGATGTCGGTGATGTAGTTTTCAATCTTTTCGTCCATGTATACCTCGCGTACCAGCGCCCGTGCCTTCAGTATATCCTCCGGTTTCATCATGGATGTCTGTTTGTTGAAACCTTCGTGCAAGCTCTGGTGCAGGATGTTTTTCTCTTCCTCTTTCTTGGGATAGCTGATGACCACTTTGAGCATGAAACGGTCCACCTGTGCCTCCGGCAGGGGGTAGGTGCCTTCCTGCTCTATGGGGTTCTGGGTGGCCATGACCAGAAACGGCTCTTCCAGCTTGTAGGTATGCTCCCCGATGGTCACCTGGCGTTCCTGCATGGCTTCGAGCAGCGCGCTCTGCACCTTGGCGGGGGCACGGTTGATTTCGTCGGCCAGGATGAAGTTGGAAAAGATAGGTCCTTTCTTGACCATGAACGATTCGTTCTTTTGACTGTAAATCAGTGTACCTATCAAGTCGGCAGGCAGCAGGTCGGGGGTGAACTGGATGCGGCTGAATTTGGCGTCGATGGCTTTGGCCAGCGAGGTGATGGTCAGCGTCTTTGCCAATCCCGGCACACCTTCCAGAAGCACATGCCCGTCGCTCAGCAGGCCAATCATCAAGCTCTCTATCATGTGTTTCTGCCCGATGATGTTTTTGCGCATCTCCATGGTCAGGGCGTCGACAAAGGCGCTCTCTCGTTCAATGCGCTCGTTCAGTTCCTGAATATTTACTGTCTCGTTCATTTGTATAATAATTTTGATTATTCTATATTGCATCTGCATAAACGATGCCAAGGGGCAAATATTGTCATAATGTCACTTTTTACTGACATTTTTTTTCTTCTTTGGCAGCCCCAGATTGTTAAAACAACAACCTCCCCAGTACTAAAATTGCCGCAGGTGCGTTTATAAGCTGTCTTAATTATTTATGAGGCACCAGGGTCTCTGGCGCGGGTGCCCAACAACCAACCGATTATGCCGATATTCAATTCCGATTCCATCCAAGCCGTTGCCCTGCATCGTGTGGGCGTCAAGGCCTCCGAGGAGGGACTGGTGCTCTCCTCCGCCCCGTTGCCTCTCACCGAACAGCTGCAGGATTTGCTGGTGCGCTATTTCATCTCCCCCTTCAAGGCCGAGGAATATTACAACTTCTATCACGACGACCATCTGGAGATGAACGAGGTCTACCGCCACGTATCCAACATCTTCGACGACCCCGATTGCCTACTCTCCGAGTCGCAGCACATCGCCCGCTGGCTCTACGAGCAGGGCTTGCATCCCAACATCAAAGGGGGCGACTTCTTTGTCGTCTATTTCTCCGATTGCCAGTTCAACGGCGAAACCACGCAGGCGGTGGGACTCTTCAAGTCGGAAAACAAGGAGTCCTTCCTGAAGGTGATGCACGGCGAAGAGCAATGGTCGCGTCAGCAGGGCGACGATACCGCCACCTCCGAATACCGCCTGGAGGTGCACCAGGGCATCAACGTCAACAAGCTGGACAAAGGCGCGCTGGTCTTCAATCTCGAGCCGGACAAGGGCTATGTCGTGGGCACGGTCGATGCCACCAACCGCGGTGTCGACGCCGCCTACTGGCGCGACGGATTCCTGCAGATACGTCAGCGGCAGGACGAATACTACCAGACACACGAGGTGATGCAGGCCTACAAGAAGTTCGTCACCGACGAGCTGCCCCAGCAGTTCGAGGTCTCCAAGGCCGACCAAGCCGATATGCTGAGCCGGAGCGTCAAGTTTTTCAAGCAGAACGAGAATTTCGATATGGACGACTTCGCCCGCGACGTGCTGGAACAACCCGATGTCATCGACAGTTTCCAGCAGTACCGCCAGACCTATGAGCGCGAGAACGACGTGCAGTTGCCCGACCAGTTCGACATCAGCGAGAGCGCCGTCAAGAAGCAGGCACGCGCCTTCAAGAGCGTCATCAAGTTGGACAAGAACTTCCACATCTACGTCCACGGCGACCGCAAACTCATCGAGCAAGGCGAAGACGAGAAGGGCAAATACTACAAAGTATACTACCGCGAAGAGAGCTGATGCCCGCAGCCCCCATCTCCCTAACCCCCACCCGCAGGTAGCAATAGCCCCACGCGCAGATAGCCCCGCCCCCTGCGCAGGTAGCGGCCCCCCCGCAGATAGCCCCGCCGCCATCTGCCATCCACCTATTAGCTACCTACTAGTTATGCTAGTAGATACTAGTGAATCTAGTGAATCTAGGAAATCTAGGAAATCTAGGAAATCTAGCAAATACTAGTATGGCTAGTAAATGCTAGTAACCTACTAGCAGTATACTATCAACCTACTAGTTACCTACTAGTACCCCTAGAGTTTCCCTAGAGTTTGGCTAGAATTACCCTAGAATTACCTTAGAGTTACCCTAGAGTTACCCTAGAGTTACATCGGACTTGATACGGAGTTGGTACGGACTTAGTACGGAGTTGGTACGGACTTGGTGGACACCTGTCATGAAGCATCGGCATAGTAACCCTGCGGCAGAAACCCGTTCACGACATTAGAAAAGAACATCCAAAACATATTGTTGTCAACGGCGCATTTTTGCCCATAGTATGTCCCAACAAAAATATTTTTTGCTAGTTCGTTAATTCTTCGTAACTTTGCAGCCGCTTTCGAGAGTTAGAAAGCAGTAAGCAAGAAAAGCATTGCGAATATCCTATCTTTGAAAATTCGCCAAATCTATGAGGGAGGATTGAGCAGACATTGCTTTCGCTTGGTTGTATATGCTACACTTTTAGCATAACGTCAGGCGTGAGAAATGTGTTCAACAACCTCGTTCCCTCAATGGTGTTTGGCGATACCTCAAAGATAACGAAGAGCACACAACCTCATGCCTTTTCTTATTTATCAAAATTCATTTCTGTTGGAGGTTCGGAAACCTAAAACAATTAATAAACCATGAAAAAAGTACATTTTTTAGGAATGATTTGTCTGTCGGCACTCTTTCTGGGTGCAGTAGTGTGCTGCTCAGAAAAAGAGACCAATGTCGACACGGGAAATGGCAACGGGGGCTCAAATGGTGGTGGCACCAATGAAGAGTATGTGGACTTGGGATTGCCGAGTGGTACCAAATGGAAGAATGAAAATGAGGTGAATACGGCAGATGCCGTGTACGATTTCTACACTTATGACGAGGCCGTTGCAGCGTTCGGGAATGCTTTGCCTACAAAAGAACAGTTCCAAGAGTTAAAAGACAGCTGTCGGTGGTCGTGGATGGGCACTGGATACATAGTGACGGGTCCCAACGGTAATTCTGTCGTCTTTCCCGCTGCGGGCTACCACAATAATAGCAATGGAAGGGTCTACCACGTGGGGGTTCGAGGCCACTATTGGTCGTCCACGCTTGATAGTCGATCCACTGGTGCGTGGCAACTAGGATTCAAAAATGACGGAACGTATTCTGTATACCTTTGCAGCTATAGTCTCGGATACTCCGTCCGGCTTGTCCGTAATTAGAGGTTGCGCACGCATGTGCGCAATCATAGAACATTTCAATTTGAATATAATCGGTAGGAATGGTTTCATTCCATAAACGCAAAGCCCCGAAGATATTAGAGAACTTCGGGGCTTTTTTCGTATAAAGCGGGGGCGCCCTGTAATAAAATCGGGCCAATTGCGTTAATTTTATAAACCTTTATTGTCCATAGGAAAACATCATATCTATCAACAGGAAAACAACATATCTGTCATGAAGAAAATAATTGCTATAGCGGCTGTTGTGCTGCTGGGCGTTGCGGGGGTGTCCTGTCGCTCGCAGCAGAAGGCCGCCGTTGTCGAGATGAAAACAGAGTTTGACGCCAACGTGGTGTGGAAACTCGTGGCCATGCGCGGCCGCGACGTCACCTACGCCGAGGGACAGAAGCTGGTCACGGCGCAGTTCAATCCGGAGTCGCACATCCTCAGCGGCTGCAGCGGCTGCAACCAGTACTTCGCCAACTACAAGAACGATGACAAGGGACACCTCACTGTGGGTGAGATGAACGGCACCAAGATGGCCTGCCCGGTACCTTTCATGAAGATGGAACGCAGCTATATGCCGCTGTTGCAGAAGGTGAATGGCTACCGCCTCACCGAGCAGAACCTGGAGCTGCTGCAGGATGGGGAGGTGGTGTTGCTGTTCGACCGCATGGAGCCCGACCCTGCTGCCCAGCCCGACAAAGCACCTGCTGACGATTCCCCGAAGAAATAAGGTCTGGCCGGCTACCCTGGCATCCCAACAATATGGAACGACGGACTTTCTTTGTCGATGTGCTGCTGCCGCTGCATCTGCCCGACACCTACACCTATCGTGTGCCCTACGAGTACAACGACTGTGTGTGCGTGGGACAGCGTGTCGTCGTCCAGTTCGGACAGAAGAAGATATATTCGGCACTCATCCGTCGTCTCCATGAGAAAGTGCCTTCCTATACCACCAAATATATACTGGGCGTTCTCGATGTCGACGCCGACGGCTGTCCGTGCCCCATTGTCACCGAGCGTCAGTTTCAGTTTTGGGAGTGGATGGCGTCCTATTACATGTGCTACCCCGGCGATGTTATGGCTGCCGCCATCCCGGCGGCCTTCAAGCTGGCCAGTGAGTCATATATCGTGGTGCATCCCGATTTCGACGGTGCGTTGGAGAGCTTGAGCGAGAACGAGCTGAAGGTGGTCGAGGCCCTGCTCAACCGCACCGTAGGCAGCCGCCACGGGGTGCTGACCATCGACGAGGTGTCGGCCATCACGGGGGTGCAGAAAATCATGCCGCTCATCAAGACCATGATTGAGAAGCGCATCATCGTCATGGAGGAGGAGGTCAAGCAGCGCTTTGTGCCCAAGTCGGCACCCTATCTCACGCTCAACCCCCGCTATGCCGACGAGCAGGAGATGCGCCGTCTGTTCGACTCCCTCGAGCAGAAGGTCACCACCCGCAAGCAGCTCAGCGTCATGATAAAGTTCATGCAGCTCAGCCATTTCGGCAAGGAGAGCGTGAAGAAGAAGGACCTTGCTGACTGTCAGGAGCTCTCTGCCTCGGCCATCGCCACCCTTATCAAGAACGAGGTGCTCCTGCAGGACGAGCGCGTCGAGAGCCGCCTCAAGGAGTACGACGCCCAAACCGATGTCGACACCATTCAGCTGAACGAGCAGCAGCAAGCTGCCTTCGACTACCTCAGCTCCGACGCGGCCGCTCCCGAGGGTACCCATGCCGTCACTCCCGCTGGAGCCCCTATTGTCCGTCCGGCCATCAGCTTGCTCCACGGTGTGACCTCCAGCGGCAAGACGGAGGTCTATATCAAGCTTATCGACCAGGTGCTGCGCAGGGGTGGGCAGGTGCTTTTCCTGCTGCCCGAGATAGCGCTCACGGCCCAAATCATCAACCGCCTGCGCAAGTATTTCGGCAAGCATGTGGGTGTCTACCACTCCCGTTTCACCGCCCAGGAGCGTGCCGAGGTGTGGCAGAGAACCCTGGACCCCGGTCCCGATGGCTTCTCGCTCCTGATAGGTGCCCGCAGCGCCCTTTTCCTGCCGTTCCATCGGCTGGATCTTGTCATCGTCGACGAGGAGCACGACAGCTCCTACAAGCAATATGAGCCCACGCCGCGCTACAACGGTCGCGACGCTGCTATCTACTTGGCCCATCTCTGGGGGGCGCGCACCGTGCTTGGATCTGCCACGCCCTCGTTGGAGAGCTACTTCAACGCCACCAGCGGCAAGTACGGTCTCGTCACCATGACGCAGCGCTACGGCGGGCTGCTGATGCCTGAGGTGATGTGCGTCGACATGAAGGAGGCGCAGGGCCGCCGCGAGGTGCAGGCCGAGCATTTCTCGCTCTTTCTGGTCAACCATATCAAGGAGGCCCTCGAACGCAAGGAGCAGGTCATCCTCTTCCAGAACCGCAGGGGTTTCTCGCTGCGCATCGAGTGCGAGGCGTGCCACTGGGTGCCGCAGTGC
>CACXCY010000198.1 GCA_902766265.1 uncultured Bacteroidota bacterium | reverse complement strand
CTTACACAAAAAGATATTACTTCTATAATACAATATCTGATTGAACTCATCAACCAAAAAGCCGATGTGGACGATATCGACCATCTGTCAAATCGTCGCATTCGCACCGTAGGTGAGCAGATGTCAGCACAATTTAGTGTAGGTTTGGCACGTATGGCCCGAACCATCCGCGAGCGCATGAACGTACGCGACAACGAGGTGTTCTCACCCACCGAACTTATCAACGCCAAAACACTTTCTTCGGTCATTAACTCATTCTTTGGCACCAACCAGTTGTCGCAGTTCATGGATCAAACCAACCCCTTGGCCGAGATTACCCATAAACGTCGTATATCTGCTTTGGGTCCTGGAGGTCTGTCACGAGAACGCGCTGGATTCGAAGTTCGCGACGTTCACTACACGCATTATGGCCGTCTTTGCACCATTGAGACACCAGAAGGTCCCAATATTGGTCTTATTTCATCGCTTTGCGTATACGCAAAAATTAATAATCTAGGATTTATTGAGACTCCCTACCGCCGCGTTGTAAACGGACAGATTAAGCTCGATGAAGCTCCAACTTACTACACTGCCGAAAGCGAAGAGAACCTTACCGTGGCGCAGGCCACAACACCCCAAGATGAAACGGGGCATATTATAGGAGACCATATAAAAGCCCGCCGTCAAGCTGACTTCCCTATTGTGACTCCAGAAGAGATTGACCTTATCGATATTGCTCCCAATCAAATTGCGTCCATCGCTGCATCGCTGATTCCTTTCTTGGAGCACGACGATGCTAACCGCGCCTTGATGGGTTCTAACATGATGCGTCAGGCAGTACCTCTACTCAACCCTGAAATTCCTATTGTAGGTACAGGTATTGAACGGTCGGTTGCTGAAGACTCACGTGTACTATTAAATGCTAAGGCAGACGGTGTGGTTGAGTATGTAGACTCCACCAAAATTGTAATCCGCCACGCACGAACCGAAAAGGACCGTCTCGTATCGTTTGAAGACGATATTTGTGAATATAAACTCACCAAATACCAACGCACCAACCATACTACAGCTATCAACTTGCGTCCTATCGTACGTAAAGGCGATAAGGTGAAGAAAGGACAGGTACTTTGCGAAGGTTACGCCACCCAAAATGGGGAGCTGGCTCTTGGCCGCAATATGAAAGTGGCCTTTATGCCATGGAAAGGATACAACTACGAAGATGCCATCGTGATTTCTGAGCGGGTTGTACGGGAAGACATCTTTACGTCCGTCCATATTGAGGAATTTACATTAGAGGTACGCGAGACCAAACGCGGTGTTGAAGAACTTACTCGAGACATCCCTAACGTAAGTTCCGACGCCACCAAAGATCTCGACGAAAATGGTATCATCCGTATTGGCGCTGAGGTTAAGGAAGGTGATATCCTCATTGGTAAGATTACACCTAAGGGCGAAAGTGATCCTACTCCCGAAGAGAAACTGCTTCGCGCCATCTTTGGGGACAAAGCTGGTGATGTGAAAGACGCATCACTTAAAGTTCCGCCTTCGATCCACGGTGTGGTTATTGACAAGAAACTCTTTGCCCGCATCATCCGTGACCGCAAACAAAAAGCCAAGGAAAAAGAACTACTGGCCAAACCAGAAGAAGAATACAACATTGAGCTGGCGGACTTGAAAGAGAAGTTGATAGACAGATTACTTATTATTCTCCAAGGTAAAACGTCCAATGGTGTGTATAGCACACACAAAGTAGAACTCATCCCGAAAAAGGTCAAATTCTCTGCCAAAACACTGCAAGCACTTGACTATACAGATATCAATGCCGCCAAATGGACTAGCGACAAAGAGACAAATGCGATGGTGCGCGAGTTGCTGAACAATTACAGCATAAAGGTGCGTGAAATCAATGGTCGTTTCACTCGCAACAAGTTTGCACTTACCGTAGGTGATGACCTCCCCAGCGGCATTGTTCAAATGGCAAAGGTTTATATTGCCATGAAACGTAAATTACGCGTGGGTGACAAGATGGCTGGACGCCATGGAAATAAAGGCATCGTATCCAAAATCGTGCGTGTTGAAGATATGCCGTTCCTCGCCGACGGAACTCCCGTCGACATCGTCCTTAATCCTCTAGGTGTGCCGTCCCGTATGAACTTGGGACAGATATATGAAACCGTACTTGGATGGGCAGGAAAGAAGCTGGGCAAACGTTTCAAGACACCCATTTTTGATGGTGCCACTCTGGAGCAAATTAATGGATACATCCGTGAGGCAGGGCTTCCCGAAAACGGCCGTACATATCTATATGACGGTGAAACCGGTGAACGCTTCGATCAGCCAGCAACTGTGGGTTACATCTATATGCTGAAACTCCACCATCTTGTTGACGAAAAGATGCACGCCCGTTCCATTGGTCCGTACTCTCTTATCACCCAACAGCCCCTTGGTGGTAAAGCCAACTTCGGTGGCCAGCGTTTCGGCGAGATGGAGGTATGGGCACTGGAAGCATTCGGAGCAGCCAATGTATTGCAAGAGGTACTTACTGTCAAGTCTGACGATGTCATGGGCCGCGCTAAAGCATACGAATCCATTGTAAAAGGCGACAACATGCCTACGCCTGGCATTCCCGAATCGTTCAACGTCTTGGTACATGAGTTAAGAGGTTTAGGATTGGAAATGACTTTTGATTGATTTCGAATACCATTACCCAACATTAACCCCAAAATTCAAACCTCAAAACACTAGAGAAAAAATGGCATTTAAACAAGAATCACCAATAAAAAACGATTTTAATTCGATAACCATTAGTCTGGCATCGCCCGAATCCATCAAAAAACGTTCATATGGCGAGGTTACAAAACCCGAGACTATCAATTACCGTACTTACAAACCGGAGCGCGATGGTCTGTTCTGTGAACGCATATTCGGACCTACACGTGACTGGGAATGTCACTGTGGCAAATACAAACGCATCCGTTATAAAGGTATCGTATGCGACCGCTGCGGTGTCGAAGTGACAGAGAAAAAAGTCCGTCGCGAGCGCATGGGCCATATAGAACTTTCCGTGCCCGTGGCACATATATGGTTTTTCCGTTCACTGCCCAACAAAATCGGTACTTTGCTTGATATTCCCAGCAAAAAACTGGAACAGGTTATCTACTATGAGAAATATATAGTTATTCAACCAGGTAAAGCTATTCTCAATGAACAACCTGTTAAAAAGCGTGATTTACTGACAGAGGAAGAATATCTGGCTATCGTGGAATCTCTGCCCATAGGAAACGAACAACTTGACGACAGCAACCCCGATAAGTTCATCGCTGGCATGGGCGCCGAGGCCCTTTATACACTCCTTTGCGAATTGGATCTGGATAAACTCTCCTATGAATTGCGCGACAGTGCATCCAATGAAACATCTAACCAACGTAAACAAGACTGCCTTAAACGCTTGAATATCGTGGAGTCGTTCCGCGACTCACAACGCCGTATGCAAGCCCGCGGCATGGACAATCGCCCTGAATGGATGATTATCAAGATAGTGCCCGTTATTCCTCCAGAATTGCGTCCCCTTGTTCCGCTGGATGGTGGTCGTTTTGCCACTTCAGATATCAACGAACTTTACCGCCGGGTTATCATTCGTAACAACCGCCTAAAAAGACTGGTTGAGATCAAAGCCCCAGAAGTCATTATGCGCAATGAGAAGCGTATGCTTCAAGAGGCCGTTGACTCTCTATTTGACAATTCGCGCAAGGTAAGCAGCGTGAAAGCTGACTCCAACCGTTCACTCAAATCCCTGTCCGACTCTTTAAAGGGTAAACAAGGACGTTTCCGTCAGAATCTGCTCGGTAAGCGTGTGGACTACTCTGGTCGCTCGGTGATTGTCGTGGGCCCCGAACTGAAGATGCATGAGTGTGGTCTGCCTAAAGACATGGCCTCAGAACTCTTCAAGCCCTTCATCATCCGTAAAATGCTTGAACGCGGTTTGGTTAAGACCGTCAAATCAGCCAAACGTATCGTCGACCGTAAGGATCCAGTTGTATGGGAAATCCTTGAAAACATATTGAAAGGGCACCCCATACTACTCAACCGTGCTCCTACGCTGCACCGTTTGGGTATTCAGGCATTCCAACCTAAACTTGTTGAGGGCAAAGCCATTCGTCTGCACCCGTTGGTATGTACTGGCTTTAACGCCGACTTCGACGGTGACCAGATGGCTGTCCATGTACCGCTGGGCAATGCTGCTATCCTTGAAGCACAATTGCTCATGCTTTCCAGCCATAACATTCTCAATCCTGCCAATGGTGCACCTATCGCGGTACCGTCACAGGACATGGTGCTGGGATTGTACTATACCACTAAACCTCGCCGCTCCACCGATACCGAGGTGGTCAAAGGTGAAGGGCTCCGTTTCTCCTCGCCAGAAGAGGTTATTATTGCTTACAATGAGAAGCGTGCCAGTCTCAACGCCTGCATTAGTGTCCGCTTGACCGATATTAATGGTCGCGATGAATTCTCTTTCGTTAAAACGGACAAGACTTTCATGGAAGTTATTACGGACAAGAAAGGTAATGTTCTCACCGATATTGACTGTGCTACTCCTGCAGAAGTGGCACAACGTAGCCGTACCGAATTTGAAGTAGTACGCGACAAGAACGGATATCCCGTTGTAGATAAGAAAGGGCATTTCATTAAGACAAACCGTCTCCGCACCACTGTAGGTCGCGTCATTTTCAACCAGCTTGTACCCAATGAATATGGATATGTCAACGAGCTTATTGGCAAAAAATCGTTGCGCGACATCATTGGCGACCTCTATACCACCTGCGGAAACGCCACTACAGTCCAATTCCTCGACGATATCAAGAATATGGGCTATCGCCAAGCATTCCGCGGCGGTCTATCTTTCAATTTGGGGGATGTACTTATTCCCGAAGAAAAAGAGGGGCTCGTGTCCAAAGCCAACGAAGAGGTGGAAGAGGTTATGTCGCAATATGCAATGGGTCTTATCACCAACAACGAACGTTACAACCATGTTATTGATATCTGGACCAATACAAATAACCAGCTCACCGAGACCTTGATGAAACATCTCAAAGCTGATAATCAAGGTTTCAACCCCATATACATGATGTTTGACTCGGGAGCTCGTGGTAGCAAGGAACAGATTCGTCAGCTCTCTGGTATGCGTGGTCTGATGGCCAAGCCACAAAAAGCTGGAGCTGCAGGTAACGAGATTATTGAGAACCCCATCCTCTCTAACTTCAAAGAAGGACTTTCGGTGCTCGAGTACTTTATCTCCACCCACGGTGCCCGTAAAGGTTTGGCAGATACTGCACTTAAGACTGCCGACGCTGGATACTTGACTCGTCGTCTGGTCGATGTGGCACACGATGTCATCATCACCGAGGAAGACTGCGGCACGCTCCGTGGCCTGCCCACAACAGCACTCAAAAAAGGTGAAGATATCGTCCAATCGTTGGCTGACCGCATCTTGGGACGTACGTCTGTCCACGACATTTACGATCCCCAGACAGGTGAGATGATTGTGCCCGCTGGTGAGGAACTTACCGAAAGCATCTGCCAGCGCATTGAGGCCGCCGGAATCGAGGAAGTCGAGATTCGTTCGGTGCTTACCTGCGAAGCCAAGCATGGGGTGTGTGCCAAGTGCTATGGACGCAACTTGGCTACAGGCCGCATGGTGCAGAAAGGCGAGGCCGTGGGCGTTATCGCAGCTCAAGCCATCGGCGAGCCCGGTACGCAGCTTACTCTCCGTACCTTCCACGTTGGTGGTGTGGCCGGTGGAAACATCGGTACAACCTCCACTATCCAGGCGCGCCACGAAGGCCGTCTTGATATTGACGAGCTCCGCTCCATACCCTATAGCGATGCCGATGGCAGCAGCTATCATATTGTTATGGGACGTTCAGCTGAAATGCGTATTGTCGACCCCAAGACCGACATCACGCTCTTCTCCGCCCTGTTGCCCTACGGTGCCAAACTTTACAAGGCAGCTGGCGAACAGATGCACAAAGGCGACCTTATCGCCGAATGGGATCCCTACAATGCCGTCATCATTTCCGATGTGGCTGGTAAGGTATCCTTCGAGAATGTCATCGAGAACGTCACCTTCCGCGTAGAGAGCGACGCCCAGACGGGACTGCAGGACAAGGTAATCATCGAGAGCCGTGCCCGTACCAAGAATCCTACCATCAACATTATCGACGAGGAAGGCAACATCCTCAAGGTATACGACCTTCCCGTCGGTGCCCATATCGGCGTGGAGCAAGGACAGATGCTGAAAGCTGGCGATATAATGGTTAAGATACCGCGTTCCTTCGGCAAGGCGGGCGACATCACCGGTGGTCTGCCGCGTGTCACCGAGCTCTTCGAGGCCCGCAATCCCTCCGATCCCGCTATCGTGGCCGAAATCGACGGCGAAATATCCATCGCCAAGAAGCTCAAACGCAACAACCGCGAAATCACAATCACCTCCAAAACCGGCGAACAACGCCAGTATCTCATCTCCACATCCAAGCAGATTCTGGCTCAGGATAAAGACTACGTCAAGGCCGGTACCCCGCTTTGCGAAGGTGCCATCACCCCTGCCGACATCCTGGCTGTCAAGGGTCCCATGAAGGTGCAGGAATACATCGTCAACGAAGTGCAGGAGGTCTACCGTCTGCAAGGCGTGAAAATCAACGACAAGCACTTTGAGATTATCGTGCGCCAGATGATGCGTAAGGTCGAAATCGAAGACCCAGGCGACACCCGTTTCCTTGAAGGTGAACTGGTCAACAAAATCGATTTCCACGAGACCAACGATGAACTCTTCGGTATGAAGGTGGTTCAGGACAAGGGCGACAGCGAGAACGTTGAGCCAGGTCAGATTATCACTGCCCGTAAGTTGCGCGACGAGAACTCAATTCTGCGCCGCAAGGACCTCAAGCTTGTCACTGCCCGCGATGCTCACCCTGCCACTGCCAAGCAGATACTGCAGGGTATCACCAAGGCCTCGTTGCAGACCAAGTCCTTCATCTCCGCTGCCTCGTTCCAGGAGACCACCAAGGTTCTCACCGAGGCCGCCATCAACGCCAAACAGGACTTCCTCGAGGGCATGAAGGAGAACGTCATCGTCGGCCACCTGATTCCAGCCGGCACCGGTTTGCGCGAGTACCAGAACCTCGTTGTGGGCAACCGCCAGGAGGTTGAAGCCGCTCAGGCCAAATAGCCACAGCGGCATAGGTGGTGCATACTGCACAATGAAAAAGAGAAGATTCCCCGGCGTGTCCGCCGGGGAATTTTTGCCCCAAGACATGGCGTCGGCACACTATGGGGTGCCGCTCCTACCAAGTCAAACAAAGCAAGAACAACATGAAAGAAGACAAGAAAACACAGAATCTCGGTCTGGACATCACCCCCGAAGTGTCGCAAGGCCATTACAGCAACCTCGTCGTCATCTCCCATTCCCCGACCGAAATCATCCTCGACTTTGCCCAGATGCTGCCCGGCAACGAGCACGCCGTGGTGCGCACCCGCTCCATCATGCACCCCGTTCACGCCAAACGCCTGCTCCACGCCTTGACGGACAATCTTGAGAAGTATGAGCAGCAGTACGGCCGCATTGTCGAGATTCAAGGCGACACTGTGCCTTTTGACATGATACCCCAAGGCGAGGCCTAACCGCACGGTGCCTGCCAGCGCCCTACCCTTTCCTGGAAGAACCTTTCCCGATTGTCTGATGCAGGCAGTCGTCTGTATGAAGGCCATCGACTGAATATAAGTCGGTTAAGACTGCCTAATTCCCTTCTTTGACCATACGCGAATTCATGGTCTGACTATGCGTGCGTGTCTAGTCTAACTACACGTGCGTGCGTAGTCCGACCACTCATGCGTGCGTAGTCACGGGCTTGCTCGGCAGTTCGTTTTCTAACCATATATCATGCTTGTTTACAGTAGAATATAAACACTATCGAATCCACTGGCTCACATCACTGAATCCGACAGCCACTGCTGACGTTTTTCCCGCATCGACACCTCCTGTTCCGCAGCAGCATCTTTTTTCATTCAGTTACGAAAAAAGTTGTATCTTTGTTTGCTAAATTTCGCATACATGCGGTTCAAAGACATTGTAGGACAACGAGATTTGATAAACCACCTGACCGAAATTATCGATTCGGGACATGTGAGCCATGCGCAGTTGTTTCTGGGCGAGAACGGCTACGGCAGCATGGCGATGGCCGTGGCGTATGCCCAATATCTTAACTGTCAGAACCGTCAACATTACGCCGCCGGCGCGGAGCTGCGCGCCGACTCATGCGGCGAATGTCCCAACTGCAAAAAGTACCAGCAACTGTCCCACAGTGACTTGCACCTGTTCTTCCCGACAAACACCAACAAGTCGGTGAAGAAAGACCCCACCTCGGACCAGTTTGCCACCGAGTTCCGCGAATTCATGCTCGAAAAAGGACAGTACGCCTCGCTCGACCAATGGTACGACTATATCGGCCTCGACAACAAGCAAGGATTCATCAGCAAGGACGATGCCCGCGAGATAGTGAGAACACTGGGACTGAAACCTTACGAGCAGGCCTACAAAGTGGTGGTAGTATGGATGGCAGAACAAATCGACGCCAAAGTCGCCGGCGGCGTACTGCTCAAAATGTTGGAAGAGCCACTGGGCAGCACCTTGATCCTGCTGGTGGTAGAGAATCGCGAACGGCTACTGAGCACCATTCTCTCCCGCACCCAACTAGTGCGGGTGGGCAAGATTGACAACAAAAGCTTGCAGCAGGCATTGGAGCGCGAAACCGGCCAACCTGTACCAGCCGACCTCGTGGCAGCATCGGAAGGCAACCTGCTGACAGCACTCAACAACCTGACCCAATCCGGCGAACAAAAGCACATGGGCGAAATCTTCGTCGACTGGATGCGTATGCTCTTCAAGCTGAACATGGCACAACTGTCGGAATGGGTGGACAGCATGGCCAAGCAAACCCGTGAGCAGCAGAAAAGCTTCCTGCAATATGCTCTGGATGCCGTGAGAGCGTGCTACCTCAAGACCTCGGCAGGACTGGAGCTGAGCTACAAGCTGCAATTCGGCGACGAGAAGTTTAACGCTAGTTTCAGCACGTTTGTCACCAACAACAATATCGAACTCCTGATGAAGGCCTTTGACGATGCGATTCTCGCCGTCAGCCGCAACGGTAATGGCAAAATCCTGTTTATGGAACTGTCGTTCAGCATCAGTAAAGCACTGAAGAAAAGATAAGCCCCCAGCAGCAAATTGACCATAAATATACTGCTCAATACCGCACACATGGTAGAGCCATCCCATCATTAAACGTAAACCAATGAAAGAAAAAGAAATAGACAACAATCATCTTAGCGAGGAAGAACAGCAAACACGCCCAACGGAACCAGTGGTTGAAACAGAGAGCACGGCAACCGTTGACGACGATATAGCCAGCGCCGCCGACATAGAGGCCTATACCCGCGAGGTGGCCGCCCGTCGAGCCAAGAAGATGCAAGAGCCGCGACTGGAAGAGGAAGACCCTGAGAAAACAGCTCTCGCTGGCGTGGACGAGATGGGCAACACCATAGACCCCTACATGGAACCCGACCCCACCCTGCCCAATGTAGTATATAAGGAGAGTTTGTTTCTTTCAAGGGGATGTAACCATTGTCCCAAACCATACGTTCCTGTCGAAGAACAAGAGATGCGTAGCTGCTGCAAGGTAGGTGCCAGCAATTGGATGAAAGGCATCCGCAAACCACTGGAAGAACCTTTCGACGTAGTAGAAGTGCGCTTCAAGAACAATCGTAAAGAGTTTTTCCGTATGCCTGACGGCATTGATGTAAGCGAGGGCGATGTGGTAGCCGTAGAAGGTGTACCTGGCCATGATGTAGGCATCGTAAGTTTGATGGGTGAGGCATGCCGCATCCAGATGAAACGCAAGAAGGTAAACCCCGACAGCGACACACTGAAGAAACTCTTCCGCCGCGCAAAACCCGCCGACATTGAAAAGTGGGCCGAGTCACTGCGTGAAGAGAATGCCGCCCTTCTTAAGACACGCCGCATCGCCGAAGACCTGGGATTGTCCATGAAAGTCAACGATGTGGAATATCAGGGTGACCATTCAAAAGCCATTTTCTACTATACCGCTGACGACCGCGTAGATTTCCGCGCACTTATCAAAGTGCTCGCCGAAGAATTCCGAGTACGTGTCGAAATGAAACAAATCGGAGTACGACAAGAAGCGGGCAAGGTGGGTGGCATCGGTTCCTGCGGCCGTGAACTTTGCTGCAGCACATGGCTCACCAACTTCAAATCGGTGACTACAGGTGTCGCAAAAGCACAGCAGATACTGCCCAATCCTCAAAAACTGGCTGGCCAGTGTGGCAAATTGAAATGTTGCCTCAACTTTGAATACGAAGTGTATGTAGATGCTCTGAAACAGTTTCCGCCAGCTAACCAAGCCCTGCGTTTCCAAAAAGGACTGGCTCTCTATAAGAAGACCGATGTGTTCCGCGGCATCATGTGGTACGCCTATGAAGGTGAGAGCGACCTGTATGCCATACCTGCTGAAAGCGTGAAGAAAATCATAGCCATGAACAAGGAACAGCAGTACCCCGAGAAATTGGAAGATTTCCAAGTGGAACTGATGTCCACGTCCGCCCTTGTCCAAGAAACTACAACAAGTGAGTTTGAGAGAGAGTTGCGCAGCATGGCCGACAACGGCAACGAAACCGTTGCTGAAGACAACAGCGCAAACCAGCAACAGAATCGTCATAGCCGAGACAAGCACATGGATCGGCATGGCAACGAGCGACGTCAACGGAACAACGAACGGCGTGGGGCCGACAACAGAGAGGGTGAACGGCGTCAACGCGACGACCAGCGAAACAATCGCCCTGAACGCCGGCAGAACAATGGAGACCGTCCTCGCCGCGACAACCGACCGGAAAACCGCAACCACGACCGCAACTATGGACGCAAAGAAGGATCTCGCGGGGAATGACCCAACACAATAGGAAACGACAAGCCAATGAAAAATAAATTATACCTCTATCCCATTCTCGCCGCTGTGCTTTCCCTGCTGACAGCATGCGACCCTTCGGTGTTCTATTCAAATAACCATCGAGTGGACGAAGAAGGATGGAACATGAACAATAAACTCTGCTACGATATTGATGTAACTGACACCGCACGACTCTACACCTTCTATGTTGACTTAAGAATAAGCTCCGATTACCCATACAGCAACTCTTTCTTCTTTATTGACGCCACTTTCCCAGATGGCGGTGTGGCAACCGACACATTAGAATGTCCGTTGGCAGATGTGGACGGACGTTGGTACGGTCACCGTTCCGGACATTATATTGACAATCGTTATGCTTTCCGAAAAAATATAATCTTCCCCTCCAAAGGTCATTATCACTTTGAGATTGCGCATGCCATGCGCGACACCAATGTGGTGGGGATAAAAAGTGTGGGACTGCGGATAGAATACGCTAAATAGTCATAAACTGGATGCCAAGACCTACTGGTCAACGGCTCCCAAGCGATAGGACGTATGGCACAATACAAGAGCAACAACCATAAAAAACAGCCAGCGAAAAAGAGCGGCATCATTCCCACAATGTGGAAGATTTTCGGCATCCTGTGGGCTGTCGTGGTGCTGTATTTCGTGATGCTATCGATGGGGTGGCTTGGATTCATGCCCTCATTTGAGGAATTGGAGAATCCCCGAAGCAACCAAGCAACCGAAGTGTTCTCAGCCGATGGTGAACTGCTGGGCTTTATCGGGGTTGAGAACAGGTCTAATATCACCTACGAAGAACTCTCACCAAATCTGGTTAACGCATTGATAGCTACAGAGGACGCAAGGTTCTATAAACACGCAGGCATCGACGCTCGCAGCTTGGCACGCGTCTTCTTCAAGACTTTGGTGGGGAGGCACAGCAGCAGTGGCGGCGGCAGTACCATCACCCAACAGCTGGCGAAGAACCTCTTCCCCCGTGAACACAAAGGAAAACTTGGCGTGGTTCACTCTAAATTTAAAGAGTGGGTTGTGGCCGTGAAACTGGAGCACAACTACTCGAAAGAGGAAATCCTGGCCATGTACTTCAACACGGTGGATTTCGGAAGCAATGCTTTCGGTATCAAGACGGCTACCAAAACCTTCTTTGACAAAACGCCTGCTGAATTGTCCGTAGCCGAAGCGGCCACGCTGGTGGGTCTGCTCAAGGCACCCACATCCTACAGTCCCATACTAAATCCTGAGAGGTCCCTGAATCGTCGCAATACAGTGCTGAGCCAGATGAATCGCTATGACTATCTGAGCGATGAGGACTATGAGAAGTTCCGTGCAGAGCCGATCGACATGAGCCATTATATGCCACAGAGCCACAACGACGGTCTTGCCACCTATCTCCGCGAAGAAATCCGCACCTATATGAAAGAGTGGTGCAAACACCACCGCAACTCTGACGGTGAGCACTATGACGTACACAAGGACGGCTTGAAGATCTATACTACCATTGACTCGCGCATGCAGCGTTACGCCGAAGAAGCCGTAGCCAAGCATCTGAGCGAAGAGATACAGCCCGCTTTCGAGAAAGAGTTGCGCAACCGCAAAGGCGACCCCTTTGTGAACCTCAGCAAAGAGCAGGAGGAAAAATTCCTCACGCAGGCCATGAAGAATTCTGACCGCTGGCGGGAGATGAAAGCCGAGGGCTACAAAGAGAGTGAAATCATCAAAGCATTCCACCAGAAAACAGAAATGCGAGTCTTTGCCTGGAGAGACAAAAACCATAAGCACGACTACCGCGACACGGTGATGACCCCGTGGGACTCGTTGCTCTACTACAAGAAATTCCTCAACGCAGGACTGATGGCCATCGAGCCAGGCACCGGATATGTGAAGGCCTATGTGGGCGGTATCAACTACCGCTACTTCAAGTACGACAATGTGGGAGGTATCGACCCCTACAGCAAGCACCAATGCCGTCGCCAGGTAGGTTCCACCTTCAAACCGTTTGTCTATACGATGGCGTTGCAGGATTTGGGGATGTATCCCTGCACACAGGTGCCCAACTCAGAGGTCTGCTTTGAGACCGGCACCGACACCTGGTGTCCCAAGAATTCGTCGCACGAACGCGAGAACGAGATGGTGACTCTCAAATGGGCTCTGGCACACTCCATCAACTGGGTGTCGGCCTACCTCATGAAGCAAGGGTCGCCCGAACAAGTCATCAGCATTGCCCGCAAGATGGGCGTGAGGAGTCCCATCGACCCCGTACCCGCCATCAGTGTGGGCACCCCTGAAATCACCGTGCGCGAGATGGCTGCCGCCATGGCCACGTTTGCCAACAAGGGCGAGTATGTGGAGCCCATCTTCATCACGCGCATCGAGGACTGTAAGGGAACTGTGCTGGAGCGTTTCACCACCGAACGCAGTGAAGCTCTCGACGAGCAGACGGCCTACCTGATGATACACCTTATGCGCGGCGTGGTGCAGAGCGGCACGGGTACACGTCTCAACTACAAATACCACCTCAATGAATACAGCACCGCCATTGCGGGCAAGACGGGCACGACGCAGAACAACTCGGACTGCTGGTTCGTGGGCATCACTCCCAAACTGGCCACTGCCGTGTGGACGGGCGGTGAGTTGCGAAGCATACATTTCCGCAACATGGCCTATGGCCAAGGCGCCAGTATGGCGTTGCCTATCTTCGGCTATTTCATGCGGGGGGTGTACAACGACAAGAAGATTGATTTCTACCGCGGTGAGTTCGACAGGCCGAGTGTGCCGCTGAGCACCGAGCTGGACTGCACCCTCTTCCAGCAGGAGGTGGAGGCGGAGAATGCCGCAGGCCGCAACGAATGGAACGAGGACTGGTGGTAGTCTGAACAGGGGGTAGGATGATGCACCCGATAAACCTTTTTGGCAGCACACTGGAGGAACTGCAGGAGCTTTGCGCTGCAGAGGGCTGGCCCAAATTCACGGCCCGCCAGATGTGCGACTGGCTCTACAAGAAACAGGTGCTTGCCATCGACGAGATGACCAACCTGTCGCTCAAGGTGCGTGCCCGCCTCAAGGAGGTGGGATATATCGGCCGCAGCGTGCCGGTGGATTGCCAGACATCGCGCGACGGCACCAAGAAATACCTTTTCCGCATTGACACACCGACGGGGCAGCCCTGTGGGACGGACGCTCTGAAGACCAGACAAGGTGGG
>CACXCY010000197.1 GCA_902766265.1 uncultured Bacteroidota bacterium | reverse complement strand
TCATTATATAGCTAAAATTTGTTGAATTGGCTATCTTTCATATGCACCTTTGGAAAAAAGAATTGGCAAAGCCATTCTCACGCGGACAATTGTTCCGTCAATAGCTCTGCCAGGAATCCAACGTGGCATCATGCGAACAATACGCAATGCCTCCTCATCATAGGAAGAGCAAACTCCTCGCAATAACACGACATCCGTAATTGTGCCGTCGACCTCAACTGTATAACCGACATACACGGTGCATCTCGTTTCATGACACGGTGTAGAATAATGCAAGTTGTGCAGCAGATAACTACGCAAAGAATCATCGCCACCAGGAAACTGCGGAGAGGTCTCCCGAACAAAAACCTCATCCATTGCAGCAGTATCCACGCTCTGCGCGACGGCTCCGAAACTGATGCCACACAGCACGGCGAGTGTCAGTATTGCTTTTTTCATACCTTTATATACAGGAAATTCACTCACGAGATGCGCGCGATGGTGCGCTGCAAGCTCAGGATTTGCGACTTCAGCTGCTTGATTTGGTCCTGCAGGTTGGCGTTCTGCGAGCGGAGGCGGCGGTTCTCCTCCATGAGTTCCAGCTGGCTGGGGTAGCCATCGCCCGTCTTGTCCGCCGTGGACGGTGCGCTGCGCTGGGTGGTGCGCTGACTGGAGAGCTGACCGATGGAGGTGTCGTTGAACACCTGCCCCACCTTGCCTTGGTCGGCCATGCGGATAAGCTCGCTGGGGGCAAAAGGCATGTCGAAGCCCGTCTCGTCCTCGACGTAGACCATGCCGTCCTGTACCCTCTTGACGATTCCTCCTCCCACGGAGTTGAGGAACTTCACCTTGTCGCCTGTCTCAAATTGTGCCATAGTTCTCTTGTTTTTCGGAGTGCAAAGATACGCCTTTTCTGCGGCATGGGGAAATTTAATTTTGCCACGTCACCGAAAAAGCATATCTTTGCATGAGTTTTCAAACCGATAATATATGTTGTCCATCAAACGCCTTGCCGCTGTCCTGCTGACCTGCGCCGCCTTTTCGGGATGCGTCAGCCCCATCCATGTCACTTCTGCCGACACCTACCGCGAGACCCTCCAGGAGGTCACCTCGCGCATCGGGCAGATGGGCTATTCCCTCACGGAGAAGAAGCACGAGAGGTTCAACAAACCCACACACGCGGGCACTGCGGAGCCCTACGACCCCAACTACACGGGATGGATGCCGCTGGAATACTACTACGTCGACACCTACTTCTTTGCCGACAGCATGGGGAACACAATGAGTTTCGACGTGGCGTACGAGACGGGGATGGACCCCACCGCCGGAACCGCCCATATCAGGGAGGTGCACGTCAAGGGATGCCGCACGTCGAACCCGCAGCATCACGACATGATCTGCGGTCCGCAGTCGCCCATGACGCTGATTGAGTCCATGCCGAGCGACATGGAGGTGCGCCCTTAAAGCGCAGTGGCGCCTACATCGCTCTCCACTATACACTGCAACGCATCCATGATTTCATTGACGCAGTTCCATCCCAAGTGGTCACATGTGATGCATAGTTTCTTGCCCTCTTTGGGCGTTATCCTCAAATAACATAACCTGTGGGCCAGGAGGTCTCTGGGCTGTACCCAACGCCAACGAAGAGCGTCGAAAGGGATTGTCCGCTGGCATCTTTTGTTCGGGAGCCGGTAATGGACCACCCTTATCTCGCGTTGCACAAAGTCGAAGTCCATCGACTCCACCAAGCTGCCTTTCTCAACCAATAAGGTGATTGTCGTCAAAAGAACCGCCACAAGTCCTCCCCACAGGAGTCCTCCCCAGTTGACAAGCATGGCGTTTTTGTCGCCTTCCATAATAATATAGAAGAACACCACACTAATCGCCATCATGCCAACCACCCACCAGACCATATTCAGATAGAACGTCTGCAATATGGTCCTGTTACGATGTTTGTGGCGGAAGTGTATGACCTTATTTTGGGGTGCTGACATGGATAAGAGGGGCGTTATATCATTTCGTCGGCCAGTTGGTTGAAGTCGATGCCGTCGAAGTTGCCGCTGCTCATCATCAGCAGGTTGGCGTTGTGCCAGTCCATCGCTTTCAACTCGGCGACCATCTTCTTGCTGTCGGTGAACACCTCCACGTTGCCCCCGAAGGCCTTGCGCACCTCGTCGGGATGGAGGTCGGGCAGTTTCTTGAGCTGCAGGGCGTGCTGGCTGTAGTAGACAAAGCGCACGTCGGCCTTGTCCATCGTGCCCTTGTACTGCTGCAGGAACTCCTGCGTCAGCGAGCTGAAGGTGTGCAGCTCCATGCAGGCCACCAACTTACGGTCGGGATACTGCTCGCGCATGGCGTGGATGGTAGCGCGAAGCTTCGAGGGTGCATGTGCGAAGTCCTTGTAGACGGCGCAGCCGGAATGGCCTGCAGCTCCGTCTTCGCTCTTCTTCACCAGTTCCAAGCGTTTGCTGGCGCCTCCGAAAGTGCCGATGGCCTCGTCAAACTGCGCGTCGGTCACCCCCACCTGTCGGCAAGCCAACCGTGCGGCAGTGAGATTTAAGAGGTTATGGTGGCCGAACACCTGCAACGCTGTGTTGCCGATGTAGGTGATGCCATTCTCCACGCGGTGCTCGGGGCAGACATACGGAAGCTTCTGTATGTCCGAGCGCCGGTTCTCCACCGCCACGCGGTGCACCTCCTTGTCCTCGTCGCAATAGATGAGCGTGCCTTTCGGCTCAATGAGGTTAATGAACTGGGCGAATTGGTCGCGGTAGATGTCAAAGGTCGGAAAGACATTGATATGGTCCCACTCGATGCCTGTGATGATGGCCACGTCGGGCTTGTAGAGGTGGAACTTGGGACGGCGGTCAATGGGCGAAGTCAGATACTCGTCGCCCTCGATGACCATCACCTTGGCCGTCTCGCTCAGCCGCACCATGACGTCAAAGCCCTTCAACTGGGCTCCCACCATGTAGTCGGCCTCTATGCCGCAGTGCGCCAGCACGTGCAGTATCATGGCCGTGGTCGTGGTCTTGCCGTGCGAACCGCCCACCACGATGCGCTGTTTGTCCTTCGACTGCTCGTAGAGGTATTCGGGGTAGCTGTAAATCTTCAGTCCCAACTCCTGAGCCCTCAACAGCTCCGGGTTGTCGATGCGGGCGTGCATGCCCAGCACCACAGCGTCGAGGTCGGACGTGATGCGTTCCGGATGCCAGCCCTCCTCCTTGGGCAGCAGCCCGTAGTGTTCCAGCCGTCCGCGGGCAGGGTCGAAAATCTCGTCGTCACTCCCCGTGACGGTGACGCCCTTCTGACAGAGGGCAATGGCAAGGTTGTGCATGGCAGAACCGCCGATGGCAATAAAGTGTACTCGCATATTTCAGTCGTTTTGCCCTAACTAACGCCAAAACGGCCAAAACATTATGTACGACAAAGAGAAAATGCAGCCGGAAGCTTGGCTGCATGATACTAAAAGATGTCTTGTCGAGAAGGAACTGCGGCAACCCACTGTTGCTCAACCGCACCCCAACAGGAACTGCCCTCGCTTTACATTACCTTCACTCTTCTTCCACCTTCCGTTTCCCTTGCCTCTGCATTGGGTCTTCTTTGGGGGTTCTATTGGGTTTCTTTGAGTTTTCCTTGGATTTACCCTGGGTTTACCTTGGGTTTACCCTGGGTTTGCCTTGGGTTTACCTTGCCTCCAACCCTTGTCCAGGTCTTGTCTAATTCTTATTCAACTTTTATCTAATTCTTATCTGATACTTATCCAATACTTATTTGATTATTATATTCCTATTATACGAAGCAGTTCTAACCCTGGTAAATCGTCATTTTGCTATGTGTTTCGTCATCTCAAACAATCCAATTGTCCCAACAAAACCAGCAATTATTCCGATTATACCCATCGTACTTATTCGGCTTCCTCCTCCACCCTTAACATAGGCGTTATACTTATAGTCATAGGTGTAGTTTTCTTCCCATGTGTCCTTGTAAAGTTGTTTCTCGGTTGTGGTTTGATAGATATTATAAAAGGAACTAGGCACATTACAAATACTATCACGAACAACTTTATCATACAAATCTTTTTCTGGAGCCACATAATCCGGATCCCTCATATTCTCACAAACATCTTTCCGTTTCTTCATTACAACAACCTCGGGTTCCGCATAGTTCGTAACCGATGACACAAAAAACTCATTGGTAATAGTAACAGGTGCCGTGTTATCTCCTATATAATATGTGATAACATCTGAAAATCGGCACGGAGAGTTCTCCGACGAGAAGACTTGTCTTGCCTTGTGGGATGGATAACGCTGCAAGTCACACGAAAGTATTGGTATATAAGAAATTTTATACGTTTTAAAATACTTCTTTGAATGAGCTGGTATTGCTTCGAATTGTTTTTCTTCCATTGTAATAGTATTTGTTTCTACAACAGTAGATGTCAAAGTAGCATTCGGCTGAATAACACCCACAGAACGGAAGCCCACATAATCATATTCAACAGATAACGCCCGCCCCTCCGTGTGAGTCCACGTGCGAGCTCTATAAAGGTCATTGGCAACATCATTCCTTACATAGAACGACTTGGTAAGGTCAACATAAACAATATCATCAGTCTTGTTATAAAACTCAAAATCTGCAGTCCCCCCATTCGACCAAAAGTTGTAAGTGATAATGCATTGAGGATTCTCGTATTGGAATTCTCCTTTTTCTTGTTTTACAATCACATCACCACCAACTGGTTTTGTTTCGCAAATTTGACAATATTGATAGGTCTGGGCACACGATGTGAGCAACACCATTGCCAATGCAACAAAGAAAATGTAAATACTCCTCATAATTAAATAATTAAAACAAACCTACTCTAAAACGCAGTTTTCGGCTTCCCTGC
>CACXCY010000196.1 GCA_902766265.1 uncultured Bacteroidota bacterium | reverse complement strand
TATGGCTACACTATGGCTACAGTATGGCATCACTATGGCTACCCCTTGCCAAACACTTGCGAAACTGTTGCCGTCCGGATGCAAAATATCAAGGGTAATCGTGGACGTTGAGGTTGAAAAAAAACAGCAATCCCCTCCGAGCGTGTGGCTGGAGGGGATTTGCTTGTGTTATTAACTGTTTTGTTATGAAATTATGGCCGTTGTTTTGTCTCGTTCCAGAGGCGGGTTTGCGCAACTGGCGGTTGGCTATTTGTTGTATATCGCTTTGCTGTCGATGAGCCCGTTGGCGATTGCGTAGATAGTCAGACCTGCCAGCGAGTGTATTTGCAGTTTGCGGACGATGTTGCGGCGATGGGTGATGACGGTGTTGACGGAGATGTAGAGTTGGGCGGCAATCTCTTTGTTCGACATACCCTGCACGAGGCAGATGATGATATCTTTCTCGCGTTCGGAGATGGACTCTTTGTTCTCTGCTTGCTGTATCATGCTGGAGATGCGGGCCGATACGTCGTCGGTCTTTAAATGCTGCTCCAAGAGGCGGATGGCGGGCACGAAGAGCACCTCCTCGACGTTGCTGTGGTTCTGGAGCCATTCTTCGTTGTTGTAGATGTCGTAGAGTGTTGTTGTCAGCTGGTTGTTGGCCAATCCGTCGTGGGGTAAGTATTTGATGATGATGTTTTTCAGTTCCTGAAACTTGCCGGTGGTGTCGCTGTGGTGTTTGGCAAAGATGTCGACGTTGTAGTTGGGCTTCTGTTCGCCGCGTAGCAGGGCTTCCACATAGGGGAAGAGGGTCTTCTCTTCGTATTTCATGTGGAGCCGGATGTCGTGGTCATATTCGTCGTAGAGGCGCAGAATGAGCGAGGCGAGACGGTCGCCTTTGCTGAGCGACTCTTCGAGTTTTTTGCGAATGGTGGGCAGTTGGAAATCGAGGAAATAGCGGTGCGAAGCACGCAGATAGCCCAACAGGGTTTTGACCGAGATGCGTTCGTCGCTGTTGTTTGGGGTATAGCCGTTGATGAGAAAATTGACTACTGTGAGGAATGTGTAGCTGTCGACATCCTGTTCCTGGCAGACTTCGCGGACGGTCTTGTCGCCAAATCCCAGACGGATGCCGAATGCTCCCAATCCTTGAAGCATGCTGTAGTTGTCGCTGATGAGGTCAATCATCTTGTCATCATCCTCATAGAGCTTCATTTTCTTCATCGTGTCACTGTTTTTTCAAAGTGCAAAGGTACAACTTTTCCGTAAGAGCCGCAATACCCATTTGTAGGTATTTGTTAGTTGTAGGCGTGGAGACCACCCAAAAGGAGGTTGACTCCGAAATAGGTGATGATCACGCTGAGGAAAGCCAGGGTGCAGTAGAGAAAGAAGTGTCGGGGATTGCGGCTTACGGAAAGAGACGGATGCAGAGGGAATGCGTAGACGATGAGGGTGATGAGTGCCCATACCTCTTTTGGGTCCCATGTCCAGTAGTTGCCCCACGAAACATTGGCCCACAGGGCGCCGATAATGATGCCCAATGCCAACAGAAACTCCGCGGGATAGAGTAATAGCACCCCTAACCGGTGGAATCGGGTGGACACCTCGGCATTGCGTCCCAGAATGATACCGCCTATGCCTATCATCATCAGGAAGAAGAACAGGGCGTAGGACATCATGATGACGGCCACGTGCAGGCACAGTAGCGGCGAGCTGAGCACCGGCATGAGGTTGGTGACGGGCGGATTGCTGCCGCTCATCATGGCCACCAACAGGCAGAATCCCATGGTGAGCATCGACACAGGCAGCGCCATCGCATGACGGCGCATCAGTATCAGCCCGATGCCTCCTATGGCGATAGCTGTCAGGTTCATGCTGTCGAACCCTCCCGCCATAGGCACATGTCCGCCAGCTATCCAGCGGAGCACGAAGATGAGCATCAGGAATGCTGTGAGGAGGATGGTGTATGCTGAAAGGAGCCATTTTGTCCACAGGTGCATTTTCTTCCCTCGACCCTGACACCACAGGGCATAGCCGAAACAGATGAGTCCGAGGGTGATGCTGAGCATCGCCAACCAACGACCGGTGGTAAGAGCGTTGTAGAGCCGCTCGGCTCGCTCTCTTGAAGGCGACGGCAGCACATCGGCATGAGCAGCTGTGTGCTGGCACTTATCTTCTTGGAATTGTCTTATCTTGCTGAAGACGTGTTCCAGCTCCTTGTAGTCGCCTTTTATTACCAACTCTTGACAGTAGCTGAGATGCTTGCGGATGAAGATGTATTCGTCATCGTCGACGGTCATTGGCAGGTCGTCGTTTTGTGCATACCAGCCAATATTGCCCGTTGTGTCAGCCAGAGGGAAGATTTTCAGCCCGTGTCCCGAAACCGCCATCTGTATCAGCGCTTCACCTTCTTTCTTTCGTTTTTCTTTTTTCACTTCAAAACCTGCCCAGTCGCCATAGTAGAAAAGGAATCCACTAAGCACCTGCTCGGAGCTCAATCCTTCATAGGTGGCGTTGCCTGTGAGCTTGGTGGTGAAATCTTTGGCGAAGGTCTGCAGCGGGCAGATGCGTCCTTTGTAGAGAATGTACATCTCACCCATTTTGGAGGCGGTGCTGCGCGGCAATGTCGGCGGTGCGGCCTCAGAGGCAACTGGTGTCAGCAGAATAGCGACGATGGCTGCATTTCTGATGAGCCGGCGGAAAGGACCTTGGGGCGATACCAGCAACCACACCAGTCCGAGAAGCAGTAGTGCATAGCCACAGTAGGTGATGGCAATTCCCCACGGGTCGTGCGAGACGGTGAGCGTTGTGCGCCCTTCTTCGTCGTAGTCCTCCTGATAGAAACGGTAGCCGTTGCGACGGTATATGTGGTTCATCGAGATGTCGTATCGTTCGATGTCGTCATTGTCGCTTTTTACTGTGATGTGGCTCACGAAATCCATCGGTGTATGGGTGCCGGGGTAGGGGACCACCTCGAAATTCTCCAGCGTAACGCTGAAAGGCAGGGTGGCAGTAGATTGCTCCACGGTGAATTCTGCGCGGGTTTCGCCAGGTGCGAGGGTCATCTGTCCGTGTTGTCCCGTCCATGTGGTGAGCGCGCCGCCCAGCAGGATAACAGGAACAGCGGCGTGGATAAGCAGCGTTGATGGTCGGTGCCACATGCGTCTCTGCACAATGGTGACGACGGTTCCGATAGCTACCATCGCCATCAGGACGATAAACCACCATGAGCCGTAGAAGTGGTCGCCCACCCATTCGGCTCCGCGGTATCTCTCAAAAACGGTTCCTGCAGCCAAAACCAAAACCACAATTACCATTAAAGTTACACGGATTGTTTTCATCTTCATATTCTTTAAATTTGATTTGCAAAAGTACAACCATAATTGTATCTGCGAAATACCTAAAAATGATGATTTTGGAGCAAGGTATTAGTAAAATGTATATTTGGTGCTTGTTGAAGAATTGGTATACAGTGTTTTGATTATAAAGAATAAGGCCCGCAACGGAACGTGCGGGCCTCTTCTTTCATTATAAATTCTACAATGTTACCAATCGAAATATGAATTGTTGGTGAAAAACAGTTTCCCTATATGGCGTTGATGAACTTCACCACAGCGTCGCGGTCGGATTTGCTCAGTTGGCGGAATTTCTCCACGCTCCAGCGGGCGTCGCTCTGGGCGGCTCCGTGCCACATGATGGCTTCGATAACGTTGCGGGCGCGACAGTCGTGCAGACGGTCAGCGTGTCCCGAGCAGATAGGCGCCAGTCCGCGTCCCCACAGCGGTGTGGTGCGGCACCAACCCGTGCGGATGTCGTTCTTCATGAAGAGGCGATGTTGCACCATATCGGTATAAGGCCAAATCTTCTGGTGCGGATAGCGCGGCAGGCGGGCGTCGGCAGTGGAGAAGAAATTGTTCGGGTCGGTGAAATTGTCGGCACCGGTCGTCCAGCTGGGACGGTGACAGGTGGCACATCCCGACTCGTGGAAGAGTTTTTTGCCTCGTTGGATGGTGGCGTCATCCATATTGCGGGCAGCAGGAACGGCCAATCCACGGTGCCACACCATAAAGTTGACATAATCCTGGTCGCTCATCTCCACAGGCAGCTCGGTGCTGGTGAGATAATTGTAGATATCCTGCTGCACGTTTCCAGTGCGGTTCCATTCGGGGAAGTACTGATAGAATTGAGCTTGCACTTCAGGGTCCTGCGAAGCGGCGGTGGCGTAGATGGTGGGATCCAAGCTGAGGTAGTGCTTGCGGCGGTCGCTACGGGTCACGTTGGTGATGTTCCAGATGGCATTAGCTCCAGCGGCATCCTGCAGAGGACCACGGCTGAGGGCGTAGGTGAAGCGTTTGGGGTGGTTGGTGTTGCCGTAGAGCGAAGCCCAGTCGCCACCAGCCCAAATGGCAGGATTGAGATTGGCGCCAGCGTCGGCTTCCTTGCGGTATTGCGCTTTCAGAGAGTCGTCGGGAATGGCGTCGAGCAGTCCAGTGCCATAGATGCCGATGGTACTCTCCAGGCGGAATGCCAGATTGGAATAGGGGGCATCGAGAGGTGCGTAGAAAGCATCTTCGGGGATGGTCACTTCGGGGTAGATGAGTTCGTAGGTCTCACCGTCGGGGAAACGGTTGCCCCATTCGTCGGTATAGGGTAGCCAGGCGATGTTGATTTTATCTTCGTCAATGGAGGGTTTGAAAGGTGCTACCGCTTTGGTTTGCGGCATACCGGCCACCGATTTCTCGTAGGCGTCGTTGGTGCTGTTGTACACCACCAGCAGGTATCCGTTGCCCCAATCATCGGCGCGGTAGCGCTCCATACGGCGCCCGTGTCCGTAGCCCGGGTGGCAGCTCTCGCAGCTGGAACGCACATAGAGAGGCCCCAAGCCGTTGAAGGGTGGATTGTTTTGTGTGACAGTGTGCTCAAAGAACATCTCGCCGTATTTGAAGGCGTTCACCATTCCGGCGTTCACTACGGCAGGAGTGGGGTCTTCGTAGGCCGATGCACTCTGGTTGAAAGTGGTGCCGAGCAAGCCACCGGCGTAGGTCTCTTCGCTGACCCCCGGTTTCGGTGCGGGTTGCGGAGTTTCTTCATCGCGGTTGCAGCCAGTAAAGGATAGTACCAGCGTTGCTGCAAACAGAAGTATTGTTGTCTTTCTCATGGTTCTGTTGTTTTTTATATTGTCATTTAGTTGTTGCGAATAGCTTCGATAACCTCGTCAAGTACTTCGCTCAATTCGGCACAGGCCTCTACTGCTTGACCGTTGGCGGCATCGCTGTAGTGCAGCGCAAAAGGAGCCGGCATTGCGTTGATTTTGGCTAATGCATTTTCGATTTTGGCCAGTACCTTGTTGTCCAAACCGGCATTGAGGTTTCTTACATAAGAATGCAGCGATTTGCTCTCGTCGCGCTGGCCTTCGATTCCGCCCATATAGACGTTCTGGATGCTGATGATGTTGTTGCGGAAGTCGGTGATGGACATGTGGCTGTAGGGGCTCTCGATGTAGGTGACGTCCTCACCGTGCCAGGCGGCATAAATCTTGCTGCTGCCCACCTCGTCGGCGATGTCGACACATCCCTGTACGATAGCCATCAGAGCGGCTGCGCTTGAGCTGTAGGTGCTGCCAGCGTGGCCGGCGTTCTTCATGTTTTCTCCGTAGCTGTAGTCGCCACCAGCAACGGTGTATTGCATCTCCAAATCGTCGAGTTTGGCTTTGTGGGCGGCGGGAGCGGCGTCGCCTATCCAAGCGACCTCAAGCTGATAACAGCGGTTGCGCAGGTCGCCAGCAACTGCCACCACATATTTCCACTGGTCGGCAGTAATAGCACTGGCGGCTTTGGGTTGTCCGTTGGCGAAAAGAATATACTCGATACCGTGAAAACCGAGAAGGGCGTTTCCCAGTCGCTCGCCAGCCACCACGTCGCCGTCTTCAGCGTCGAGTGCCGCCAACATAGCGGGGCTGCTCATCAAAGTGTTGAAAGCATCCTCGTCGAGAGGCCAGCTGTCGATGTGAGGGTCTACGCCGTAGTCGCCTGCTGCACCGAAGAGGAATGCTTCGCTCTTCTCCCACTGCTCACGGGCAGCCAGGAAGGTCTCGCATGCCTGACGCAAACCGGCGTCGGTGGGATTCTGTTTGAGGGCGGCCAGTTGTGTGGCCAGTTGTTCAGCGTTTGCAGCCAATGCGCCGTAGGTGGGTGCCACTGTGTGGTCCACAAACTGTGCGGCGATGTTCTGTGCCTGCTGATTGTCGTTGGGGGTAACGGGTTTGTCGTTGTCTTTCTCGCAGGAGGCGAGTGTCAAAGTGGCCAATGCTGCCACCATAAAAGTTTTGAATAGATGTTTCATAATATATAATGTTTTGTGTGTATTCTGTTACTTTTTAAAGAATCCTGCCCATGTGACGCCTATCGCGAAGTAGGGCTCGTCGTTGTACTGGCTGGCCAGCAGACGCACGCCGCCTTCGGCTTTGATAGCAATCTCCGGAAGCGGATAGTAGTTGATACCGGCGCTCACCACCTCTCGCTCGGCCCATTCCACATCTGCCCATCCATCGGCAGGTACGAAACTGTCGTAGTGGTCGTAACGTCCGAAGAGGTAGAGCCGTTTTCCTCCTGTGCGCCATTTTGTGAGGGAGAACAGGTCGATGCCTCCTTCAATCGAAACGTCCCAAGCGTTTTCTCCTACAGCGGTGTGGGGATAGGGGTTGCCGGTCATTGTGGTTTGGTTCTTGTTGCGGGTGCTTATCAAACTGGCGTCACCCAAGTGTCCGTAATCTGCGTTCCCCCGCAGGAGAAGCCACTTGTTTTTGTAGGCGAAATCGAAACTTCCTATCATCAGAGTGCCTGTAGCCCCATAGTAGCGCGAGGTTTCGGGATAGACGGTGGTGGTGATGTCGTTGTTGAAGGTGTTTCCGATATATCCGCTCACGCTCAGTCGCAGTCCCTGGATGCCAGTCCAATCAATCCTTGCGGCTCCTGCCAAACTGTTGGCTGGACGGAACTCATAGGGTGATGCGCTTCCGTTGTGCACCCAACCGGCATCGTTGAATAGGTTGCTGTTTAATGCAGGCAGCAGTTGCACCTCGTAGCGCCAGTGGGCTGTTTTTCCCCAGATACTCACGCCCGTTTCGTGCCACGTGCAGGGGATGATGGTGTTCTCGCCTTCAGGACGGTAGAGGCCGAAAAACTGTGTGGGTAGGTGGTTCGCGTTGGTCATTCCTACAGGCACCACGATGTGTCCCGCGCGAATGTTCAACGTCTTTGAGAAACTCTTTTGCACCCAAAACTGTTCCAGCGCCACTTCGCCGCCACGTTCCACCTCCTGTTCAAATTCGCCTGTCTCCTCGGTCTCTTTCTCAACGGCAGCTTCCACACCGCCGTGTTCGAATTCAATCTCGGTACCGATGCTCCATCCGCGTCCGAAGTCGTAACCCAGCATGATGACGGCATGAGGCAGATCGAGTCGGGAATATCCAGGTGCTTGTGTGTACCGGTCGGCATGTGAATAGCGGAACACGTTGTCCGAGTAGAAATGCCGGCTGAACTCGGCCTCCCCGCAACCGCCGACCGTAAGCCGGTTTTTTGCCGTTGTGGTGTCGTCCTGTGCTAAAACTTGGGTGGCCGAAGTAAGCAGCGAAACGACACAAAGTGTTAATATACTTTTTGTTATTTTCATAACTTCAAATATTTTATCTGTTGCAAAATTAGTGGCAAATTCCAGCATGGGCAATCGCCATTATTGGTGATTTTAAGCGCTGTAGGAGTGTATCTGGTGGCGTGTATCCCCATTTTTGGGTATTGTCGGGTTAAAGGGCTGCATGTAATTTTGCAGCAGATTTAATGGTTGGTATTATTCTGTTAAAATATTGGTTA
>CACXCY010000195.1 GCA_902766265.1 uncultured Bacteroidota bacterium | reverse complement strand
GGTATTATATTCTATTTGTCACTGTTTGGCGTTTTCGTCTAGCCAGAGATTGACTTTTTCTTTGATGGCAGCGACTATCTCCTTGGCTGCGTTGTTATAATATTTGAGAGCGAAAAGATTTTCTATCTCACCAAGTGTGTTTTCAGCGCATTCCATGCGGTAACGGACAATATCTATCCTTTCTTGATCGGTAATCATGTTAAAGCTGTATTCTTTCGTTTTGTACATTGTCGCGAAAGGGTGTCATGCGGGACTCCCATTGCGTTTTTGAAAGTATGAAAGGTTGTATCAATACTCCAGTATCCAGTTCAATTGGATAGGTGATGTCGTAGATTTTGTCTTTGTCCTCGATGGTCACTTTGGGCTTGTTGAAAAGGACCAGAAGGTCTATGTCGGAATCGGGACGGGCGTCGCCACGGGCCTCGCTTCCATAGATCCATACTTCGATATCAAGGGCTAGTGCATCAAGCCCTTTCTTTATTGCTGCTGTTATCTCCGGACGTCTCATTTCGTCTGTCTTTCAATTTGCAAAAATACATTTTTTTTGCGAGGTGACAAAAGTTTTTTGTTATTCATGTGAGCGCACATGATAGTGGAACGTGTTTTGTGCGGAGATGGGGAAAGGGTATGTCTTCGTCTTAGAACGAGAACATAATGGTGATGCCGCCTTTGGTGGTGCTGTTGGGATAGGCGTTGGAGATGTAGGGGGTGTTGATGTTGGTTTGGAAGAATGCGCGCATCGTCAGGGTGCTGCTCAGGGCATACTCGGCTCTGAGTTCAGCCATCCAGACCTTGCTGCCGCTGCTGATTTGCCCCGTACCCTGGTTGATTTTGCGTATGAGCGTCATGTTGTCGTTGTGGGTGAGGTTGAACTGCAGCACGATGTCGCTCTTGAAATTGTGTGTCTTGCTGCCGGTTTTGATGCTGAAGGCCACATCCTTGAAGCGGTAGCCGGCACCTATGGTAAGACCGTTGCGGCTGGTCTCGGTGAGCTGGTTGTTGGTGAAGCTTAGCGCCATCATCCGGTTGCGCTGCATGGAGAGGTTGAGCTGGAAGTTGTTGACCATATCAATCCTGAGCTTGATCAGGGGATTGAACTGTTCGTTGATGGAGACGCCCTCCATGGAGACGGGGGCAATATAGTCGCCGGAACTGTTCAGCACGGTCTCCACCCCGTAGTCGTAGCTGTCGCCTGCATTGGAGATGGCTGCGTCGGTGTAGAATCCGCCGATGGTGTACGTGGAGGCGTAGCGGTGGGAGAGCGATATATTGGTGAACCACTTCTTGAGGAACTTGACTTTGTTGAGTCCGTTGTAGTTGATTGTCCAGTTGGGTAGGGGCATGTTGAGGAAGGGACTGAAGGAGCGGTGCGCCGCGTCGTCGCCCAGATAGGTAGACAGGAAGGCGGTGAGCAGGACGGTTTGCTGGTTGGGGCTATAGCCGGCGGGGAAGTAGAGCCCTGTGGTGCTGTCGAGCACGAGTTGGTCGGTGCGTGCATCAGGGTTGGCGGCGGCCAGACGTGTGGCTACGACGGAACGGTTGTCCAGAAACTGCTGGAAGAGGTCGTCGCTGTTGCGGAACGCTGTGCGGAAGCTCCATGCGGTGGCGGTGTAGGTGCCCGTCATGGTACGCGACAAGGGGCCGTCCACATACCCTCTGTCGGTAAGGTATTTGTAGTAGTATTCTTCGCGTGAGGTGTAGTTCTCGACGCAGGTAACCTCTATCTTCATGTCGCGTATGGGCTCCACCGTGGCACCGAGGGAGAACTGCCGTCCGCCAATGTTCTCGTGGGGGGTGTTCATCAGTGTGTCGTGCGAGAGGAGGTCGTTCTTGATGAGTGTCTCGACAATGCTTTCGTTGCTGCCCAATACGTAGTTCACCCCGGGTGTCCAGTAGGCGCTGGGGTCGAGGCCGAAGATGGTGGCTTCGCCCATATAGCCGGGCAGACGGGAGCCGGTGGTGCTGGTGTATTGGAGGCGGACGCTCTTGACACCCGTCAGCAGACGCACGGTGAAATAGCCCACTTGCCGCAGGTTCTCCTTTATCTCTTCGCGTCTCAGGGAGTCGGCCTTGCGGCTGTCGGCGCTGAGGTCGGCACCAGGTTCAAGCCCGCGCTTGGGGTCCAGTTTGTTGCGATCTTTGTCGCGGTCTTTGCCTTTGGGGTCGTTTTTCTTGTTGTTGTCGGGACGGGGGGCGTAGCTCTTCTTGATGAGAGGCACTTTGTTGTAGAGCGACTGCATGGTGGCTGTCGCGTTGACGGTGAATTCGGACGAGTTCTGCAGGATGCTTCCCTGGGAGGCGAGGGCTTGCGTGCTGCCGAAGAAGTTGTAGGTGGTGCGGTAGGTGAGAGGCACGCGCAGGAAGTCCATAAAGGGCAGTTTGCCGATGGGCAGGTCCCAGTTGGCGTTGATGGTTTGTTGGAAGTTCTGCATGGTGCCGCCGTCGAGGATGGAACGCCAGATACTGTCGGATGCGCTATGGGTCTCGACCATTCCCGGGGGCTCCTCAATGTTGGCGTTGGCATTGGCGCTGTATTGGATGTGGAAACTGCGGGAGAGGTCGTATTGCAGCCCGTAGTCGCGCCGCCAGGTGAACTGTTTGAAGTAGGTCGGCTTGATGATGACGAGGGCGGCGCTTTTGTTGCGCAGGAGGGTCTCTTCTATATCGCGGTACACCTCGGTGGTGAAGTTGAAGCTCTTGGGTTGATAGTAGATATTGAAGTCCTTGATGATTTTGAGGTATTTGCTCTGGAAGGGCTTCATCTTGTCGAAGGGTTTGAACTGCTTGGGTTGGGGCAGGGAGAAATTGTAGGTAAGGCCGCCGCGATGCTGGTCTTTGTGGTAGTGGTCCAGGTCTTCGTCGCTGGAACGTTCGCCGCTGTAGGCGTAGGAGAATGAGAAGTTCTCGAAGTCGTAGAAATGAGGTTTCAGGGAGCTCTTGCCTACACGCTCTTTGTGCATATTGGTGAGCGTGAGATTAGTGGTGGATTTGCGCTGCTGCGTCATGCGGCGTATGCTGTCGCGTTCGGCTGCGGTCTGGTAGGTGCTGAGGTCTTCGCGCAACACGACATCGGGGTCGAGGGGATTGTATTCGGGGCTGCCGATTTCCTTGTTGTAGTCAAGGTAAAGGGGTATGCGCACGCCCCATTCCTCGGGCAGGAACTTGCCCAGCTCGAAGTTGAGTGTGGTTTGGAAATTGAAGGTGTTGACGAGCTCTATACCCATCAGGTTGTCCTCCAGATTGCCGAAGCCCGCTGTCTTGTAGGCACCATAGAGCGAGAGGTTGCCCACGTCGGCGAGATTGCTGCGTGCCAGTGCCATAGCCGCCCATCCTCCTCGGTTGGTGTAGTCGCTTAGACGCAGTTCGTTGAGCCATACGATGGCCGACTTGGGTTCCATGTCGTTGCCGTCGCCCAACCGCTCTTTTCGGGGATTGCGTACACCGATGATGATGACTTTCACCTTCCCCAGGTTGGGCGTTCCCAGGACGGTGTATTTGCGTCCGCCGACGAATTCGCTATATAGCATCGTGTTGCTGTAGGCGCTGTTGCCGGCGCGGATAAGTTTGTTGCGGTTGGTCTTGATGGCGGTGAGCTGGCGCAGGTCTATCTCCACGTTGTTGTCGGACGGCCAGATAGCATCTACCTCGTCGGAACCGGTGCCCCAAGGGGTGAGCTTGAGGGGGACTTCATACTCGTAGTAGTTATTGTTGTAGTCGCTGCCTAATCGCACAAAGAGTGAAAGGTCGCCGTCGTCGATGGGGTCGGTCTCGTATTTCTTCTCTGCGTGGACGAACATTTTCAGCTTGCCGTAGTAACGTAGGTCGTACTGCATATTGCGGTAGATGGCGCGTGCGTCGCCGGCGGCAAGACCTCCGATGTCCATCATGATGGATTGCTCGTCGAGTTGCGTGTAGGAGGAGTTGCTGCTATACCATTCTTCGCGTTCGATGCCGGGGGGCAGCACATAGGGCACGGGTTTGCGGCTGCCGTTCTCTTCGATGTTGACGGTGCCGAGGGTGAAAGTGGTGTTGGCTCCGGTGCCGGTGGGATAGTCGCCGGGTTGCAGCAGCGTTTCGGTGTATTTGCGCCAGGTGCCATATACCAGTTCGAGGGTGGCGAAACGCAGGATGACGGGTTGCTGGAAGCCCTGCAGGAACATACGGATGAAACGGATGGATTGGTAACCGCTGATGCTGCCTACCGTACGGTCGGGTTCGCGGATGGGAATGCTGAACTGGTACCAGCGGCAGGTGGGTGCTATGGTGCCGTTCGCCAGTTGCACGTTGTTAGCTTCCTGGATGTCCACGATGTGATTCTGACCTATCACCATCATCTCCGGGCGCAGGTCGATGGCATATTCGTAGTAGTTTTCGGCCTCGCTGAGGGTATTGTCCTTGTTGATGTCTTCCACGTTGGGGTAGGAGGTGGCTGTGGAGGAATACCTTTCCGTGTTGTCGGCATCGGCGATGGAATTGCCTTCCGGGTTGTTGTAGTATTTGTAACGGTCGTTGATTTTTACGTCGTTGTCGTCATAATACGACGAGCGGTAATAACGGAAGTCGTCGCTACTGGGGTCGGCAGAGGCGTTGCGGTAAGCGCCCGACTCCGTACCGTAGAGTGCGGCGATACTGTTCACATAGTCGGCGAAGAATGACCGTTCGCCGTCCAGCCCCAGGGTGCTACCCAGGCCATCGTATCCCACGTCTTGGTATTTGCGTGCGCTTTCATTGTTGTCAAAAGCGTTGACGATGCTCTGCATCTTGGGTACGCGTCCCCAGATAGTGGTGTCTACAGGGTTGCGTTCAAAGGCATCGGCGTCGGTGCCGGTGGGGAGGCCGTTCTCGAAGAATTTGCGGCCGTCGCGCAGGATGTCCTCGCTGATGTCGCCCAGATTGAAGTATAGCTTGCCACCTGTGCGGCTGTCGTCGTGTTCGCCCGTCTCGGGATTCATGAAGGGGTCCATGAGCCAGAATTCGATGGTCTCGATGTTCTGTGTCTCGAAGTCTGTATAGTCGAGCGAACGCATGATACCTCCCCAGCGGGTGGCGGGCTCTTTGAGGGTGCCGTCGGCGTTGAGACCTGCACTGAAACTGGTGCCTGCCACATCGTAGTTGTAAGGGCCGCGCTCTTCGGGATAGAACCCCAGGTTGAGTTCATAGATGGTGGTGGGCTCACCGGCAGCGAGGTCTTTGTTGGGGAACACCTCCTGCTCCAGGATGCGCCGCGCATAGGGCTTGGAACGGTCTTCTTCTGTGATGTTGTCGGGACAACTGCTGCTATAGAAGAGGTTGTCGATGCGGTACCAACTGAGGCGTGCGCGGTTCATGCCGTATCCCAGTCCTGTGCCTGGTGCCGATTCGGGGAAGAGGGGCAATGCGGTAGCGTGGTCCTGCGGCGTGCTGGCCAAATGCCAGAAGGTTGGGCCTTTGAGGTCGATACTGCTCTCGGCACCCTCGAAGTCATCGATATACGACACATCGCCGTCTTTGCTACCCGTGCTGGCCATGCCGGGGATGAAGTGGGCAAACTCAGTTTGCAGGGTGAGGGTCGATGTCTCTTTGGTGCTGATGCCAGGCAGTTTGTCGATGAGTTTAGTGATAAAAGGCACCTCGTGGCGGTAGTTGAGGTCAAGCCCCCAGATGGAGTTGCTGGTGGGCTCCTCGCCAAAGTTGTTCTTCTGCGTCAAGGGCTTCTCCCGTAGGTTCATCACGGTGGCACCGAGGTTGAAGTCGGGATTAAACTCGTAGTTGAGGTGCAAGCCAAGCATGGTCTTGGTCATCATGCTGAACGAGTTGTTCTCGCTCGACACAGAGATGGGGGTGCCCGATGAGAGGATGCTTTCGTTGGTGATGCGCACGGTACCCATGGTGTAATCCACAGTATAGTCAACGTTCTCGGTAAGCGGCATGCCGCCAGCCGTCACGGTGACGCTACCCTTGGTGACGCTGTATCCCAAACTGATTTCACCGCTGACGGTACTGCTGTAGTATCCCTCCAGGTAGAACTTGTTCTTGTCGGCATACTGTCGCGCCAGGGTTTGCGTCATGGTGTAGAGTGAGTCGTAGCAGTATTGGTCGGCGTATTCGGGTCCGAGCATCTCACGCAGGTCTTTACCAAAGGGCTCGATGTAGGGGAAGAACACGCGGCCTGTGGAGGCCTGGATAAGACCGCCTTTGAAAGCGGCGCTGTCCATCCAATCGAAGACACCATCGGGCATATAATGGTCCAGAGTGGCATCCATGCGGTCAAGGCCCAGTACTTCGATGAGGGGCTTGCCTTCCTGCGGCCCCTCGGTGAAATAGCCGATGCCTACACCTCCGTCAGGACTCTCGTAAAGCACATTGAACCGGAAGTTTTCACGGCTAATCTGTGTGCTTTTCAAGAAATAGACGTTCTTCATCATCAGCTTCCACAGCGTGTTATGGGGGTCAATGGTCGTACCCTTGAGAAGTTTGACGACGAGGGTATTGGGGTCGTTGACGCCATCGGTAGTCAGCTCGCCCACTTGGTATACTGTAGTGTCTCCGATGACTTGGTATTGGAAAGCCACAGCGAGAATCTGGTCATTGCTCAGCGGCTGCGTAAGTGAGATGAATCCCAATTGGCTGTTGTAGGTGTATTCGCTGCTGTTGAGCAGTCGTGCACTCTCCACTTTCTCGTAATCTCGGCCGCTGGCAAATCCGAGGCCTTGCATGTAACTCGTCACGTTGTTGATGCTGCGGATGGCTCCAGTGTTGATGAGTGCCGTACCGGCAATGCCGGACATTATCAAATTGTTGCAATCATTGGAGGGCTTGACGGTGGTTGTCGTGCCTGTGCCAATGCCTGTCAGCGATCGCGATTGAGGATTGGCCTCACCGAGGTCGGTAAGGGCAAGGATGTTGCGGTTGTTGGTGACTGCGGCTCCCACATTGGTGCGCCATACCTCCATGCGGATAATCTTGATATTGCTGTTGACCACTGGCAGGGTACTGAGGGCTTTGTTGTAGTTGTCGCGGAAGTATTGGGATATGAAGTAGTGGCGGTTGTCTTCGTACTCGTCGGCGCGTATCTCGAATTCCTGTGCGCTGGCTCCGCCCTTCACCTGCAGATTCTCTGTGCTGGTCTCTTTCTGACTCACCACGGCGTCGACGGTGAGTTTTCCAAACTTCAGTTTGGTGTGGAATCCGAAGAGTTGCTGGCTACCTTTGATGAGTGTTGTGTTAAGCGGGAAAGAGATGTCGGCGGCTTCGAGCAACTGAATGATATCGTCTTCCTTACCTTCGTATTTCAATTTGATTTGGTTCTCGAAGTCGAAGGTCGCCTGTGTATTCCAGTTGAGGTCAAAGTCGATAAGGTCGCCTATTTTGGCGTTGAGACTGATTTGGATGTTTTCATCAAAATCGAAGGTGGTGACGCTGCGTTTGGTCACGTCGAGAGAGGGATCTTTCCGGTAGTTGTTTACCACTTGGAAAGTAAGGTCGGCGCTACCGGTGGGGGTGATCTTGATTTCGGGTTTCCCCATGAGTGACTCCAGCTTGCGACTAATCTCATTGAATCCGGGGATTTTGCTCAGCAGCCCCTCACCCTCGACAGGTGCTATGGGTGTGGAGTTCTTCTCGTTCCAGTATTGCTTCATCAGCTGCTCCGTCTGCCAGTCCTGGTATTCCTGGAAAGTCATATACTGGCGGTCCACCACCATGTCGCCCACTTTGGTTATCTTTACGTAACTGTTGTCATTGGGGTCGTACTCTACGGTGGTGGTCATGTTGGAGGGCTGCCATCCGGGTTTCTGTGCATGAACTCCAGTAACCGAACATAGCATCAACAACAGTACCGCTATTGCAGCGGTGCGTCGTAGGATGGGATATGTGGTCGGGCGGAGCATGTGATGGGAAGAGGGGGATTATAGTGCTTTCAGCGCCATCTTGATGAGTTCCTCAACACTGAGGCCGGGCTGCTGCTTGTTGGCGTTCTGCAGTGCTTTGTCGGCGGCGGCTTTGGGGAATCCCAGCATCATTAGTGCCGATAGAGCCTCTTCTACGTTCTTGTTGCTTTCGAACATGGAGGCCAGCATGGTCTCCGACACCTTGCCCATTTTGTCCTGCAATTCGAGGATGATGCGTTGCGCACTCTTGGCGCCGATACCTTTTACCGATTGTATGGCGCGGGCATTCTGCGAGAGTACGGCTTCTTTGATTTCGTTGACGGTGAGGGTGCTGAGCATTACACGGGCGGTGGCTACACCTACGCCGGAGATGGCTATGAGCTGGCGGAACATCTCGCGTTCGGCAGGGTCGAAGAATCCAAACAGCAGATGGGCGTCCTCGCGCACCACATAGTGCGTCAGGAGCTTTACCTCTTGGAGCTCTTTGATTTTGGTGTAGGTGTTGATGCTGATTTCGACCATATAGCCCACACCTCCGCAGTCGATGACGGCGTAGGCGGGTGTTACTTCGGCCAGTCGGCCAGATAGGTATTCGTACATGTCTTGTGTATTGTTTGGTTATCGGGATATTGTTCTAATCCTCGCTTCCCACTTCGAATGCACCTATTGTCGGTGGGATGGCGCGGGGGTGGTTGTCGAGGTCGTTGGGCAGTGTTATGAAGGATGGGTCACCCTGTGCTATGGCGGGAGAGGTGGCTTTCAAGTGATAGTCTTGTGCAGTGGCGTCGGTGAACTGAGGGTCTTGGTTGGTGATGCAGGAGGTGGCGAAGGGTGCCGCCAGGGTGGATTTGAGCAGACAATGGTCGAAGACCACATTGTATGCGGCTCCGTTGCGGTAGTCAAAGAGTATTTCGCCGGAAGCGTCGTTGCCGTTGTAGTTGCCGTAGATGATGCAGTTGCGGAACGTGGCTTGCTGCAGACCGTTAAGTTGCAGGTCGGCACCGCTGCCATAGGCGTTGCTGAGGATGACGCTGGGGGTGGTGCGGCTTTCGTATGCATAATAGTCGGCAAAGGTGGAGTTGCTGAATTGATAGCGTCCTCCGTATTGCAGCACTATGGTGGCGGTGCCGCAGTTGTCAACCAGCAGGTTGTCGCCCACTATCGACGAGCCCTGCCCCAGCACTCCTGCCAACGAATGGTTCTCGACGCGTGTATTGCTGATGGTGAGGGTGGGGTAGTGGGTGGAGTTGACAAAGAGACCGGCGTATCCGTTCTCCACCACAGCCCAGTCGAGGACGTTGTCCTTGCTGCCGTCTGACAGCCAGATGTAGCCCCATTGTCCGGGCAGCTTGTCGTACCAGCCGTCGTGGCGCAGCGAGGTGAACAGCACGGGTTGCTCGGCAGTACCACGTGCGTCGAGGGTACCGTCTTTATACACCCACAGGTAGCCATCGTTGGCGAAATACAGCTCGTCGCCTGCCACGAGGTGGAGTGTGCAACCGGAGTCCACTACTGCGTAGCCCATCATGACGTGGGGGCGCGTGTGGTCCCACGCATCGCAGTCGATTACGCTATAAGGGTATGTGTTGCCGTCGGCGTCGTGGATGGTGTGGTCGGGTTTATGGTATACGGCGTTGCGTCCGTAAGCCGTCAAAGGGAGGCGCTGGCTGCCTTTAGGGGAGTTGAAGAGTATGGCGTCCTCCACGAGGAAGGGGGCGTTGCTGGCGTTGGGATTGATGTTGGCTTGGATGAAGATGAAGATGCTGTCGTGGGCTCCAATCTCCAGATTGCGCACTATCATCGAAGTGTCACCGTCCACGTTGAGGCGGAATCGTGAGGAGCGCCCTCCTTGCAGTGTAACGCTGCTCAGCTGCACGGGTTGGCTACCTGTGTTGTACACTCTCACCTGCCGTGTGGTGCTGCCCATGGCGGTGAACACGGTATCAAAGGCCACGGTGTCGCACGAGAATGTCAGTTCAAACCCGTCGGTCAGCATGACGTCCTCACGGGTGCAGGAGGTGGTGAGTGCGGGCATCAGCAGAATAGCGACGGCGATGGCTGCCAGATATTTGAGATAGTTCACGTAGGTGCTGAAAAGAGTCAATAATATAGATTCAATATCAATAACGCACGTCACGCGTTCTTATTGCACAGCGTCTACATTTTAGAAACTGTTTAAAATTAATTCAATGTTTTTCTTAAAGCATCTAAACGACATATTTTCCTTCTCTCCTCAGTTACAATGGACCCCCATTGGTTCCATCAACGTTTCTTTGGCTCGGCAAAAAATGCACGCATTCTCTGCACTCGCTTTGCGAAACTTCGCGCCTTCGGATAGAAGAAAAATCTGTTCGTTTATACGCATAACAAATTCCATCAATCAATTTAAACAGTTTCTTAGATAAATGGCATTTTAGGGTGCTGGTCTTAGGTGCGCATCTGCAATAATACCCATTATCGTCCGCAATAATACCCATTATTGTCCGCAATAATACCCATTATCATCGACAATAATACCCATTATCATCGACAATAATACCCATTACTGTTTGCGGGGTTATAGGTAGATGTCGAAAATGGCGTTAAGCGCCCGTGTGCATACTGGGCAGAAAGGGGCATAGTAGCGCATCATGCAGTTCATTACCGGTCGGTAGAGTCCTTTGGCTGCATAGCCGGCTCCCTCATACACGCCTACTGGACCGCAGGTACCCATGGGATTGTCGAGTGTGCAGGGTGGCGTGGGTATGGGTGTGTCGGCATCGACGAGGTCTTTCCATTTCTTCTCGAAATCCACCAGATTGGTGATGTTGGGCTCCGTGGGTTCGTAAGGCGTCTTGTGGATGTCGGCGTAAGAACCCTCCTCCTCCACATATTCGTCGGCCAGGCCACCGATCGAATGGCCCAGTTCGTGCGGCAGGATGTGGGGCGACATGGACGTCACCGCGCTGATGGCATAGAAGTTGTAGATGGCTCCACCGCCGTAGGTTTCGCTGTTGGCCATGATGACGATGTGGTCGCACGGGGTGCTGCCCAATACGCAGTGCAGTTGGAAGAGGTAGAAGGTCATTAGGTATCTGTCGCTGCCGAATGTGCCGTAGGAGGCCCCCACGGTGCTGTTCACCCGGATGTTTTTGGTAGGGTCGGTGATACCGCTGCTCTCGCCGGGTTGCAGCACGCCCCAAACATTAAAGTCCTCCCGTCGGCTCTTGAAGGGTTCCACGCTGAATATGTATTCGGTGAAGTTTTTCATGTCATCGAGCATCTTGTCAATGTCGAAAGGCCCATAGCCCTCGGGTACGATGGCAATGTCTATCTTTTTGCGTGGTGCCCCATTGTATTGTAGCCGCACGGTGGGTTCGTGTGAAATCCTCCCACAATCGATTGCGGGGGCAATGGGGGTGCAGGCAGGGTCGAAGTGTAGCGTTTTTGATGTTTGGAACTGCTGGTGTTCGTCGCGTTTCTGCAGACAGATGTCCACCTCCGCTTTCGGCCAGGGTAGCAGCACCACCTCTTCCATTCGCGCCACACTGTCCTTGCCTTCCGGGGTGTCGCAGTATTCGTGAAACAGGGTGTTGTATGTGCGGCTGTATATCTCCTTGCCCGTTCGGCGGTCCTTCACCAGCACTCGGTATGTGCCGTAGTCGAAGGGGTCGAGCAGCACTTTTCCAGACCCTGCCCATTGCCGCTTGCTACCGTAGCCGTGCAGTTCGATGGTGTCCCAATGGCTGTTGCCTACGCGGTAGTATTCCACCCGCAGTGTCTTGTCGGTGAAATATTTACTGTATCGCGGCTGCTTGTGTTTGTCCGGGCTCTGGCCCCATGAGGTGGCCCATCCGCACAGAAACAGTGCTGCGACACATGTTCTCAGTATAATGGATGCGTAAGGATGGTTGGTGTGAGACATTTTTTTAGTATTAGATGTAGGGGGAGAAACGGCGATAGAATATCTGGCATCAGGGGTAAAGACACATAATCCTATTGTCCTCGGGCATAGGGTAGGAGATCTTGTAGTGATTTGATTTGGTCTCGGTACTTGGCGGCCACGAGAAAGTTCATCTCTTTGGCGGCTTGCTGCATCTTGCGCTGCAGTTCGCGTATCTCCTTGCGGAGCTGTGCTTTGGTACGGGCGTCAATCACGGGTGGCGCCGTTGTCTCTGTCTCTTGCGGCTTTGTCTCTTCGGGACTTTCCCATACGGCGCTGTCTTCGCCCACCAGGTCTTCGTGGTCGGAGTGTAACTGCTTTTGCCCGTTGTGAGCTGGAGTATGGAGCGCGTAGGGGCTGGCGGCAATATTCACCATATCGCCTTTGGCCACAAGGTTAGCCACCTCCTGCGAAGGAGAATACCCTTCGGCTTGTTCGGCGGCGAGCTCGATAACCGAAGTCTGGCCGATGATGGACTGGGTACTCTTCTTGATTTGGCGTGGTACGATATGGTGCTCCATATTGTAGCGTATCTGTTTCTCGCGGTGGCGGTTGGTCTCGTCAATGGCGCGTTGCATGGATCCGGTAATCACATCGCCGTAGAGAATGGCGCGGCTGTGCACGTTGCGGGCGGCGCGGCCAATAGTCTGGATAAGGGCGCGGTCGCTACGGAGGAAACCCTCTTTGTCGGCATCAAGGATAGCCACCAGCGACACCTCCGGCAAATCCAACCCTTCGCGTAAGAGATTGACGCCCACCAGCACATCGTAGACACCAAGTCGCAAGTCGCGCATGATTTCCACCCGTTCCAATGTGTCTACGTCGGAGTGGATGTAGGCGGTCTTGATGCCGAGGTTCACAAGATAGCTGCTGAGTTCTTCGGCCATACGTTTGGTGAGAGTAGTGACGAGGACACGCTCGCCGTTGTCTACGGTGTCCTCTATCTCGTTGAGCAGATCATCTACCTGATTGCTGGCACCGCGTACCTCCACCACGGGGTCGAGCAGTCCTGTGGGGCGTATCACCTGTTCCACCACCACTCCTTCGCTTTCCTGCAGCTCATAGTCGGCAGGTGTGGCGCTGATATATATGGTCTGTCCAGTGAGGGCATAGAACTCTTCATAGGTAAGCGGACGGTTGTCGAGTGCCGATGGTAGGCGAAAACCATATTCCACCAAAGCGGTCTTGCGGCTGCGGTCGCCGCCGTACATGGCCCGTATCTGCGGCACGGTGACGTGGCTCTCGTCCACCACGAGAAGAAAGTCGTCAGGGAAATAGTCTATCAGGCAGAAAGGACGGCTTCCGGGACTGCGGCCGTCGAAATAGCGCGAGTAGTTCTCAATGCCGCTGCAGTAGCCCAGCTCCTGTATCATCTCGATATCGTAGTTCACACGCTCTTCCAAGCGCTTAGCTTCAAGATGTCTTCCGTCGTCGTGCAGGAAATCGCGGCGCTCGTACATATCGTGTTGTATCTGTTGCAGTGCGTCGGCCATACTCTCCTTGTTGGTGAGGAAGTTGCTGGCGGGATATATGGTCACTTCGTCGAAACGCTCCAGACGCTGGCCGCTAACGGGGTCGAACGATTCCAGAGTCTCTATCTGATCGTCCCAGAAACAGACGCGATAGCAGAAATCGGCAAATGATGGGAATATATCTACCGTGTCGCCCTTGACGCGGAATCGGCCGTTGACGAATTCTATCTCGTTGCGGGTATATTGGGCGTCGAGCAGCTGGAGTAGCAGTTGGTCACGCCCGAGTCTCTGCCCTGTCTTGAGATGCAGGGTGCCTCGCTTGAACTCTTCGGGATTGCCGATGCCGTAGATACAACTCACGGAACAGACCACGATGACATCGCGTCGTCCGCTGAGTAACGCCGACGAGGCGCGGAGCCGCAGTTTGTCGAGTTCGTCGTTGATGTCCAGGTCTTTCTCAATGTAGGTATTGGTGGCGGGTATATAGGCCTCGGGTTGGTAGTAGTCGTAGTAGGAAACGAAGTATTCTACGGCGTTGTCGGGAAAGAACTGTTTGAATTCGCCGTAGAGCTGGGCCGCCAGTGTCTTGTTGTGGCTCATGACCAGCGTGGGACGGTTGAGTTGGGCAATAACATTGGCTACCGTGAAGGTCTTGCCCGACCCCGTGACCCCTTGCAGCACTTGGGCACGTTGCCCCTGCTTGATACCATCCACCAGTTGGCGTATGGCATCGGGCTGGTCGCCCATAGGGGCAAAATCTGATTTGAGTTGGAATGGCACGGTAGTCGGTATTTGGTGTTTCTAGTTCCTAGTTTCCTGTTTCTTGTATCTATTGTTGTGGTGTCAGGTTCTGTTCTGCATCCAAGCGTTGACGGCGTTGATGCCGTCAAGGGCACTGCTGACGATGCCTCCTGCGTAGCCGGCACCCTCACCGCAGGGATAGAGCCCTCGCAACTGTGGGTGCTGGAAGTCGGCTCCGCGAGGAATTCGTATGGGTGACGATGTGCGGCTTTCCACAGCGACAATGCTGGCCTGCTCGGTGTAGAATCCCCGCATCTTGCGGTCGAAAACGCGGAATCCTTGTTGTAGGGCGTCGGTAACAAATGGGGGCAGCAACTCATGGAGTGGGGCGCTGACGCAGGTGCCGAGATAGTTGCTCTTGTTGAGTTGGGCTGACGTGCGTCCTTCGCAGAAGTCGGTGAGACGTTGTGACGGCGCCGCTGTCGCTGTCTTGGTATTGGTGGCTGCTTGTCCTGCTTCATAGATGCGTCGCTCCACGTCCTGCTGGAAACGCAGCAAGGCCATTTCTCCGTATTGTGCATACTCTGGCACATCGTCCACCCCCACGGTGACAGCGATGCCACTGTTGGCATAGGGGCTGTTGCGCTTCGAGTTGCTCATGCCGTTCACCACTTGCTGGTGTTCCGCAGTAGCGGCAGGTACGATAACACCACCGGGGCACATGCAGAATGAGAAAACTCCGTGGGTGTCTCCACGTCCACTCTTTGTGCCGACCTCCACCTGTGCGGTCAAACTGTATGTTGCCGGAGGAAGGTAGGGAGAATAGTGGGATGAGTGGTATTGTATGCTGTTGATGAGCTGTTGGGGATGCTCCACCCTCACTCCGAGGGCAAAGGGTTTGGCCTGCAACATCCACCCCTGGCGGTGAAAGAGCTCGTAGATATCGCGTGCCGAGTGGCCTGTAGCTAGGATGACGGCGTCGCCTTCTATGGTTTGTCCTTCGGCAGTACGGATGCCGCAGACATGACCGTCGTTGTTTGTCAGCAGGTCGTTCATGTGGCATCCGAAGAGGTACTGCCCTCCGTGGTCAAGGATGGTGTGACGTATATTGGCGATGATAGGGCTGAGCATGTCGGTGCCGATATGGGCGTGGGCATCGATGAGTATGGATGGGTCGGCACCGTGGGCCACCAATATGCGCAGCACCTCGCTGACATCGCCCCTCTTGGTGGAACGGGTATACAGTTTACCGTCGCTGAAAGTGCCTGCGCCACCTTCGCCGAAACACCAGTTGCTGTCGGGGTTGAGAATACCTTCGCGTCCCAGAAGCGCTACGTCACGTTTGCGTTCCTCCACAGGTTTTCCACGCTCCACAATCACAGGGCGGACGCCGTGTTGCAGCGCACGCAATGCAGCAAAGAGGCCTGCCGGGCCGGCGCCGACAATGACTATCTGCCGTTGAGCTGTGGAGCAGTCGGGATAGTCGATGTTGAAGGTGGGCGGAATGAAGGTCTCTCTGGCATCATATACATCAAGTAGGGTGCTGTATTTCACCTGTCCGCGTCGCGAGTCGATGCTGCGTCTCACCACCTCTATATGTCCTATCCGGGAGGGCGCTACATGCAGCTGCCGAGCTACGGCGGCCACACGCTCGTCGGCGATGTGGTATTGTTCGGGGGTGAGGTCTATGGCGATGCGTTGCATGGTTATCCTTCGAAGGTGAAGCCCAGCATAAAGGTACGTGAGTTGAGGGTCTGGGTGGAGCGCGAATAGAGGTCGTCATCGGGAATGACGAGGTCGGAGAGACCAAAAGTCATCTTGAGTTCGATGGCAAACTTCACATAGCGCAGGAAGAAGTCGAAACCAATGCCCATAGTATAGCGGAAATCGCTGGTGTTCAGTCGCACGATAGACTCGTCGTTGTTGTTCTTGTTGTTGCGCAGCGAGGCAAAGTCGAAACCGTAGCTGCACCCGCCCGTCAGGTAGGGTTGGAAGTTGTTCCAGCGCATAGCACGAAATTTCAGGTCGAAAGGTACTTCGCCATAGACCGATTCCACCGAGCGTTTGTGGTCGGAACCGGGGTGGGCCGTCAGGTAACCCTCTTCCCAGTAGTAGGTGACGTTGCGGTTGATGAGCGTGAGTCCTGGTGCGGAGCGCAAGCTTACGTATGGGCACAGCGCCATATCGGCGATAACGGCGAT
>CACXCY010000194.1 GCA_902766265.1 uncultured Bacteroidota bacterium | reverse complement strand
TTTATACGTATAGATTACTTCCTTTATACGTATAGCCGATTTCGGTCATCCGCACCATGAATTTCAATAATGCGCATTATGCACCCCCAATAATGCGCATTATACGTCTCAATAATGCGCATTATGGTACCCTCATAATGCGCATTACCAATATGACGGTTGTTTCCGCCACGATTACAAACGTCGGATGTTAGGAAAGAGGGGCTACAATTGTGCCAGCAGCTTGTTGCGGGTGTGCCGCACTCCGGCGCCCAGATCCGAGGGTTCAAGCATCAGCAGACACTGGCGCAACTCGTCGAGCAGCTCCGGATAGGGGGTGCTCAGCGTGTAGGCCAGCTTCATGCACAGGGAGCGCACGCCGTAGGGCTCGGCAGGCATCATCAGATGCTCCATGCTGAAATTCAGCAGTTCCACATAGTAGTCGGGCGGCTCCTCCTGACCTGTGGGCACACTCCACTCCAGCCGTTCAAGCAATGTCAGCACGATGCGGCGCAGCGAGGTGTCGCCCGTGGTGGTTGCCAGGCCGACCAGCTCCTCGCGATGGGCGGCGATAAAGCCGTTGTCGGTCTTGGGCAGGTGTGTCAACGCCCACGCCGAATGCACGGCCACGTCGCGATTCTCGCCATGGAGGGCCTGGAAGAGCGCGTCGCGCACCGCCGCATCGTTGTGCGCCCGTTGCGCAATCGCCTTGATTTCGTCAATATGCATCGTTGCCATAGCGTCGTGTGGTTACGGGCGTTGCGTCTCGAGCTCAACGGCGGGCCAGCCGTAATCTTGATAGTAGCGGACAGGGAGACGGTGGCGCTTGACATACTCCGACAGTTGCTCCTTGCGGACGGCCTCACGCACCTGCTCGTTGGAGTGCATGTTCTCGTAGATGTCGAAATAGCTGCCGAAGATGCGTTTGGCGCTGGCCACGTTGCCGGCACCGTCGACGGTTTGCTCAAACGATGTCACCGTGTATTTGCCGTCCTTTACCTCCAGCGATATCAGTCCGCTGTGGTTGCCGCCGGAGATGCACTTCAGCGTGTCGCCAACGATGTTGTACCAAAGCACCCAGAAGTCGCCCAGTACGGGGACATAATCCGGGTCCGCCCGCTCGGAGGCGACTATCATCAGCACGGGAACGCAAATCTCGCCCTTGAGGTAATGCTCGCCAATTTCGCTCACCAGGTAGTCGCTGATAGCATCACGCATGGCCTGTTCCTCACGGTTGATGGCGATATGGCGGATGCAGTCGGCCTTGTGCTCATCAAAGTCGGCAATCAGCCACTGTCCGCCCACCTTCTCCATATAGAGCCGGTGTTCCTCGATGTCAGAAGATTCGTCGAACGAGCCGTCCTCCCATTTCTGCCGCACGCTGATGGTAGCCACGGCGTGGTTCTTGTCGGTCATCTCCACTCCCACAACCGTATAGTCGGCTATCGTGCCGCCGTTGCCCGTGACGAAGTAGTAGAGCCACTCGTGGTCCATCGCCTCATGTTCCGGCAGATGGTTGAACATTGTGTCCAGCACGTTGTAGAAATCCTCGGTCATATACTGGCGCGACCCCTCCTTCAACTCGTGGTCGGGGATATATTTGCACAGCTCCGCGGCACGTTCCATCAGCCGGTGCTCCCGGCCGCCGCAAGCCGCCAGCAGCACAACGGCGGCAAGAATCCAAAGCGTCTTTCTCATATTGTTTGGTTTTTCAATTGTTCCAATGCCCTGCAGAGCTGGTCGGGGCATGAGGTGGGCTTGTCGCCGCAACGGATGCCGTCCAGTTTGCTTATCACGTCGTCGATTTTCTGGCCCTTCACCAGACGGCAGATACCCTGCAGATTACCATCGCATCCGCCCAGGAAAGCCACCTGCCGTATCACATTGTCCTCATCGGCCGTCACGTCGATGAGTACCGAGCAAGTCCCTTGTGTCCGATATTGTATGTGTTTCATGGTCATTTAATTTTCAGAAGCTGTTTGAATTTGATTGATGGAATTTGTTATGCACATAAACGAACAGATTTTTATTCTCTCCGATGGCGCAATGGGGGTCCATTGTAACTGAGGAGAGAAGGAAAATATGCCGTTTAGATGCCTTAAGAAAACCATTGAATTAATTTTAAACAGCTTCTTAGTTTTTCAATTATTGATTCATCCGCCGGAAGCCATTGGACGCTGCCGAGTTCATCGCAGGAAAGCCAACGGGCAGCTTCGTGTTCGTTGAGGTGGAGGGCTTCGGAGAGCAGCGAGCAGAGGTAGCAATGCATGGTGAGGTGAAACTTCGGGTAGTCGTACTCTACTGTGCATAGGAACTCATCGACCGATATTTCCGCCGACAGTTCCTCGCGAATCTCGCGCCGCAAAGCCCCTTCCGGCGTCTCGCCCGGCTCCATTTTGCCACCCGGAAACTCCCACCAATCCTTCCACTCGCCGTATCCCCGCTGTGTGGCAAAGATACGTCCCTCCCTGCGGATAATGGCCGCTACGACTTCTATCTGTTGCATCATCTGTTCAATCCTTCCATTCTGTGGCATCCTCCGCAGCCAGCGGCAACGGGGCCTCCTCTTCGTTCGTAGTATAGGCGGTGGGCTTGGGGCGACGGTAACGCGACAGCATGTTGTCGTTGAGCAGCAGCTCCACCTCGCGCATGGTGCGTTCAATACGCCGGGGAGTCAGTTGGCACTCCCAGACAACGATAACATGCCAGCCGTTCTCTTGCAGCACACGATAGTTCTCGCAGTCACGCTCCTGATTGCGCCGTATCTTCCTCACCCAAAACTCACGGTTAGTATTCGGAATCTTGCAGCACTTCGAGTTTCCCAAGAAGTAACTACTCCCCTCTGAGGGCGTGGGGGTGAGGCCATGTCCGTGCCAGAAACACCCGTTCACGAATATCGCCGTCCGATACGTCCGAAGCACGATGTCCGGCTTCCCCGGCACACTCTTTACGTTCAATCTGTATCGATACCCATGCCCCCACAGCCACCGCCGCACCTTCA
>CACXCY010000193.1 GCA_902766265.1 uncultured Bacteroidota bacterium | reverse complement strand
CGTGCTGATAGGGTGTCTCGGCATCGCCCGCATACCCTATGCCACCTGGTTCCGTTGGGCGTGGAAACCCATCGTGGCGCTGATACTCATCGGCTTCCTGCTCATACTCCCCACGCTCTACATCACCCTGCCCGGCTTCTGATTTCTGTCTTTGTCCGGTTTTTATTCCATGCCTTGCCAGGGTAAAGCATTCTGCTTTATCCTGCATTCGGCTCCGCCCATTACAAGGCAATCCCGTCTGCCGACACCATGATAGAGCAGCCAAGCGTTATCGTATTTTTATGCCAAACCAAAATAGTATTTTGGTTGTATAGTAAAATACTATTTTGTTTTAGGGCGAGACCGATAGAGGAGCAGGTGGCGGGTACGATGCAAAAAGGGCCGGCGTCCATGACGCCGGCCCTTATACATTATATATTATAGCCGATGCAGCTGCCCACAGGGGTCAGTTGCTCTTCTTGGCAGGTTGTTTGCCGGATGGTTTTACAGGGGCAGCGGCCGTGTTGCCTGCGGCGTGGCGTGCCTTGCGGTGTTCGCGCACCTTCTCGCGGAACGCCTTGTGCTGCTCCTTGGTGATAACCTTGTCGGTACGCACTTTTGTGCGGTAGAATTCCTTGTTGAGCTCCAGTTGCAGTGCCGCCTCGCGTTCAAACAGGGGGATGACCACGTCCGAGTGGTCGCCGTAGCATTCCATTACCGTGTGCAAGCTGTCGCGCACACCCTTCAGCTCACGGCGCAGGGCCTCGATACGCGGCTGCGAGCTGCTGGAGATTTCCTTCAGCTTGCGTTTCTGAGCCGCCGAGAGGTCAGGGATGATGTTCTCAATGGCAGGGGCTTTCTTCGCGCCGCGGTTCGCTGGGCGGTGCTGGGCGCTGGCCACCGTGGCGACGGCTACGGCCAGCAGTATGATAAGGTGTTTTTTCATGGTCAGAGGATTTGTTTCGTCAGGAGTTTTGGAGGACAGGGTTATTCGAAGTAGCTCATCGAGGAGAAGTCCTCGTAGCCGTAGTCGCCGCCGCCGTACTGGTCGCCGTAGTCGTATAGTTCGGCAAACATGTTGTCAATCGCGGCATCGTCGTATCCGTTGCTGATGAATCTGGAGATGTTCACGGCGAGGGCTATCAGCAGGCATGCCGCCACGCCCACCATGGCCTTCTTCCATGTGAACCCCTCGCGTTGGGGAGCCATGACGGCTTTGTTGCGCAGGGCGTCCATCACCGCGTCGGTGACGTCGACCTGCTTGGGCGCAGCGATGGTGCGTATCTCCTCCGCCACTTCGTTCATAAAGATATCGTAGTCCTGTTTCATTGGCTATCTGTTGTGTTGGTTATGTTGTTTTATCGGTTCGATGGGCTATTCCATCATTTTCCTTAGGTTCTTCTTGGCGCGGAATATAAGCGATTCCACTTTGGAGAGCGACACCTGCATCACTTCGGCAATCTCGTTGTAGGTGAACTCGTCGTAGGTGAAGAGCACCAGAGCTGTACGTTGCTCGTATTTGAGGTTGCCTATGGCCTGGCGCAGTTTGCGGCGTTGTTCTTCCTTCATTATCTTCTCTTCAGCCGTCGGTCCCGAGGGGCGGTTCTCCAATATGGTGTTGTCGTAAGAGACATAGCGTCCATTCTTGCCCAGCATTTTGGTGATCACGTTGAAGGTGATGCGGTATATGAAGGTGCTCAGTTTCGATTCGAACCGGAATCGTGGCAAGGAGGTGTAGAGTTCCACAAATACCTGCTGTACCACTTCTTCCGCATCCAATTTGTTGCCTACGAGTTTGTAGCTTAAGTTGTTCACAATCTCCTGGTACTCTTTCACTATGATAGCAAAACGCTCCTTCTCTCCATTGAGTACGCTGCGCACCAACTCGTATTCTGTTTCCTTAGGAATCATCGTTTTGTACAATGTTTTGTTTGTTTCTTGCAAAGGGAATCAAATTTTTCCCTATTGGGGCAGTTCAGGTCAGTTGTTGCGGTGGAAAACGTAGGTGATGGTGCCCACCTGAAGCTCGGTGGCGTTGGGGTCGGCCGAGAATCGGGCCTTCAAAGCGGCTTCGCGGGCTTGCTGCACGAGCGATGTCTCGGTGATGGTGGAACCCTGTTGCGGCGCTTCGGCTTGTTTGACTGTGCCGTCGCGGTTCACCCATATCTTGACGATAATCTTGCCCTCTTTCTGTGAGTTGTAGGCGGGCTTGGGCAGTGCGGCTGCGCTGCGGCCTTTGAGCGAGTAGCCGGCGCCACCGTTGCCCGGCGTGCCGTCGTAGCGTTTGGAGTTGGGGTCGCCGCCCTCTTTGCCCTGGTTGCCTGTGCCGCTGGTCACCCCCTGGCTGCCGCCCTTGGCGCTGTTCTTGTTGCCGGAGAAGAGGGCGCGCTGGTTGATCTGGGGCTGCTCCTTCTGTTCTGTCTGGGGCGTAGTGGTCGGGGTGGTGGTGGTATTGGCTTGGGTGTTGTTCTCGGCAGTCTTGATGGCAGCATCGGAGTGCGACTGCGTGGCCACGCGCTCGCCCGTCGAGGGGGCAGGTTGTGTGGCTTGGCTCATGTTCTCGCTGTTGTCGGAGGGTTCTACTTCGCCGAGGCCGAGGTCAGAATTGCCGAGGTTCACCTCCACACCTTCCTCGGGAATGGGCGGGTCGGGGTATTTCAACCCTATGAAAGCGCAGAGGATGACGATGAGGGCTGCCAGCACCAGCGTTACTGCGGCGCTGATGAGGGAGTCCTTCTTCTCCTCGGGGGTACGTTTTTTGAGTGGGTCGTTCATGTACGGGATGTTTGGATTGGTGGGTGTGGTGCCGTTTACTGTTTGGGCGATGTGGCGAGAATAACCTTGTGCTTGCTGTGCGTCTGGTCGTTGATGTCGTTCACGGCGTCGATAACATTAACCACGTATTGCACGGGCACGGTCTTGTCGGCGCGGAGCACCACGCAGGCGTCATCGATGCCGCCCTCGATGCCTGCGGCGATGCTGGGCTCAAGGGTCTCGGCTGTCACGGGCACGTTGTTCACCTGGAAGTTGTATGCCTCGTCGATATACACGGTGACATTCTGCTTGGCCATCGTCTTGCTGTTGCTCTCGGGCAGCAGCAGCTTGACGGCATTGGGGCTTATCATGGTCGAGGTGATCATGAAGAAGATGAGCAGCAGGAATACCAAGTCGGACATAGACGACGAGTTGACCGATATGCGGACTTTGTTTTGACTCTGTATCATAATAATGATGTGTATGATGCTGTAACTATAAAGCCACGGGGAGTGGCGGCAGGCGGTGTTTATGCGGGTTCGTGGAGCAGGTCCATGAACTCCATGCTGCGGGCCTCAAGGAGGAAGACCACCTTGTTGATGCGTCCCACGAGCAGGTCGTAGAGGAAGTAGGCGATGATACCCACGATAAGACCCTCCACGGTGGTCACCATGGCTTCATAGATACCGCCGGCGAGTGAAGCAATCTCGATGTTGTTGCCGTTGGTGGCCATAGCGAAGAAGGCCTTGATCATGCCCGTCACGGTGCCGAGGAATCCCAGCATGGGTCCCAAGCTGGCCACGGTGGCGACGATGCTGACGCTCTTTTCAAGGTTGGCCACTTCCAGCTTGCCGGCATTCTCCACAGCCGTCTGGATGTCGGGTAGGGGACGACCCAGGCGTGAGAGCCCCTTGTCGATCATGTGGGCGATGGGCGACTGGGTGGATTTGGCCAGCTGACGTGCGCCGTCGATGTCGCCCTTGTGTATGTATTGGCGTATGTTGGTCATAAAGGAGGACGAGTCGTCCTTCAAGGCGTGGCTCAGCGCGAGGTAGCGCTCCACGGCGATGTAGATGGCCAGGATGAGGAGCGCGGCGAGGATGGCGGTAATCCATCCGCCTTTGAGTGCGAGGTTCCAAAGAGTGAGCTGTTCGGGTGCCGCTGCCGGCGCTGCGACTTGACCCATAGTATCAGCTATGGCTTGCATGTCGCTTTGAATGAGTAGAATATGCTTAATCATGTGTGTGATAATTTTTGTGTAAAAATACTCCAGTATTTTGGATTCGACCTATTTGGAAACGATATATTTTCAACATTAGTGTGTTAAAAGCATCAAATACATTACTTTTCGACCGAATAAAGGTTGTACTTGAATATAT
>CACXCY010000192.1 GCA_902766265.1 uncultured Bacteroidota bacterium | reverse complement strand
GTGACATAGGTGATGCCGTCTATTCTGATGCATCCCAGAGAACCGCTGACGGCAGCGAATCCTGAATTGTTCAACCTTCCGTTATAGGCAAAGCGGAATCCGAATTCATATCCGAGCCCCATCCCAAATGCGGTGCCGGCATACAGATGAAAGTCGAGGGGCGAGGGTTGGGCATAGGGGCGCAGCGCTACACCGAAGCTGCCCCAATTGCTGTTGACACCGAACAGGAACGACCCATACATACCCCAGCGGTAGGACATATAGGAAAGGATGGCTCCCGCGGCAACATCGTTGGGCCCCACCATGCCTTCGAGTTCGCAGAATACGGAGGAGTAGTTGCTCTCCTGCAGGTGCATACGGGCATTGGGTGTTATCCCGTGGTCACGTTGGGCCCGTGGGCGCTGGTTTATGTACGTTTGTCCGCTGAGGTTCTGCTGTTGTGGCTGAGTCTTGCTGTTGTTAGGGATGAGGTCGTCGGTGCCGTTTACCACCTCGTCTTCGTCCAAATCAACGGCTACAGCGTCTTCGGGCACCACTATGGATTGCCGCACAGTGTCGCTCTGGGCGTGGGCGGTATTGGCGGCTGCCCACGCCAGAAGGACAATTGCTGTGAGTATTTTTTTCATTGCTTTTTGTTCTTCAGTGGATTATTCCTGTTCCATGGAGTGGTGGCGCATTTCCTCGCGGATTTTGCCTTCCACTTCCTCGCATAGTTCCACGTTGTCTTTCAGCAGTTGCTTCAAGCTTTCGCGTCCCTGAGCCAACTTGGTGTCGCCGTAGCTGAACCAAGATCCGCTCTTGTGCATGATGTCGAGTTCTACGCCAAGGTCGATGATTTCGCCTATCCGGGAGATGCCTTCGCCAAACATCAGGTCGAACTCGCATACGCGGAACGGGGGCGCCACTTTGTTCTTCACCACTTTTACTTTGACGCGGTTGCCGATGTTCTGGTCACCGTCCTTGATGGCTTGTATACGGCGAATGTCGATACGCACGGAGCTGTAGAACTTCAGTGCGTTGCCGCCAGTGGTGGTCTCGGGGTTGCCGAAGAGTACGCCCAGTTTCTCGCGCAGCTGGTTGATGAAGATGCAGCAGCATTTGGTTTTGCTGATGGTGGAAGTGAGTTTGCGCATGGCCTGCGACATCAGACGTGCTTGGAGACCCATCTTCGACTCGCCCATCTCGCCGTCGATTTCGGCTTTGGGAGTAAGGGCTGCCACGGAGTCAACCACCAGGATGTCGATGGCACCGGAGCGTATCAGGTTGTCGGCAATCTCCAGGGCCTGTTCCCCGTTGTCGGGCTGTGAGATGAGGAGCTGGCTGGTGTCGACGCCCAGTTTCTTGGCGTAGGTGGGGTCGAAGGCGTGCTCGGCGTCGATAAAGGCAGCGATACCGCCTTTCTTCTGCGCCTCTGCAATGGCATGGATGGCCAGAGTGGTCTTGCCGGACGACTCGGGTCCGTAGATTTCAATAATACGGCCTTTTGGGAATCCGCCTACACCCAATGCGTTGTCCAAACTGATGGAACCCGTCGGGATGACTTCCAGGTCTTCCTCGGGGCGGTCGCCCAATTTCATAATGGAGCCCTTACCGTAGTTTTTCTCGATTTTGTCAAGCGTGTTCTGCAGAATCTTCAGCTTCTCAAGTTTTGAGGCGTCCGCATCGTTTACTTCTTTTGCCATAGTTTCAATGTTTTATTATGTATTATATTATTAAGTTAGTTTCAATTCGGACTACAAATATACGAAGAAAATCGGATTGTCCGACGAAAAAGATATAAGACCGCTGTTGAAAAGCCCCTAGGATTTCTTGGAAGTCCCCTAGGTATTTTGCCTCAGTGTAAGTTGGGGTAAGATATTAGAGGGTGTAAAGGGAGTCGTGAGGTTACCGTTTGACTACCTTGCGCATCACTGTGCCGTCTGGCAGGGTAATGCGGAGCATGTACACGCCTCGGGGCATTGCTGTCATATCCATCCATACGCCGTCGGATTGTCGTTCGACGGGGGGCGTCACGCTGCGTCCCGACATGTCGAAGAGTTCCGTCTTGGAGATGGGTTGAGAGCTTCGTATAGTCAGGTAGCCCGTCGTAGGATTGGGCCAAACGAGGATGTCCGATGCGTCGCATGCATCGTCGATGCCGTTGGGAGAGGTAATGGTGAGGTGGAGGATGAGGATGCTGTCGCACCCGTTGTGGGCGAGGATGGTGTCGGTGTAATTTCCGCTGGTAGTATAGGTATGTCCACGCCATGTGTAGGCCCCTGTGCTTGTGGCAGTAAATTCCGAGCGTCCGCCGTGGAGGATAGTCAGTATCAAGTGGACGATGCTGTCGCACCCTACGCTATTGTGTCCCACGGTATAGTACGAATTGGTGTTGTGGGTGAAAGTCACGTTGCGCCATTTGTATTTGTCGCATGCCGTCACCCTCTGGTCACTGTAAGTATTGTGGTTGATAGTAAGCACTAGTGTATCGCGTGCCGGGCATCCTGCGTTGTTGATACCGTGATTGTAGTAGGTCCCGGATTGTGTGTAGTTGCGTCCACCCCAATAATACTCGTCGCAGGCCATGGTGCGGGTTGTTCCGTGAGAACTATGGTTGACAGTCAGATATATGGTCACGATGCTGTCGCAGCGTGCCGCATTGAGCAGTCGCACTCTTTTGATGCCACGGGTGTAGAAACGTGAACCATGCCACACCAAGCTGTCGCACACGGTAGTGTCCAGCTCCTCAGAGGTGCTGAGCCGAATATTGAGGTGCAGGTAGGCCACGCTGTCGCAATCCACGCTGTCGCGCAGTGTGATGTCGTAGACTCCAGACTGAGTGTATCGTCGATTGTTCCATGTATATCCGTCGCATACTGAAACGCTGTCGTGGGAAACGAGTTGGCCGCAAACGGGCATGAAAAGGGCGATGAAGGCGGCATCACCCCTGACGGGGACGATTCGGGGGTTGGAGTTGTCGCCGTCGTTCCATCGCCAGAAGCGGTAACCGCTGTCTGGGATGGCGAAGAGGGTGTCGATATAGCCGAGGGGAAATGCCCCCTCGCCACGTACAGATCCGCGCGTATTGTCGTTGCTTGTCACGGAGATATTTCCATATTGTATGTTTATCCGTCGGTGGAATATGCCGCGTATCATATAGGAATAGGCGATTCCCGAATCTACCGTGTTCAGCCACGTTATGCTGTCGTTGGAATACCAACTGCCGTCGCGGTCGTGCCCGTAGTCGCTCATCAGGGCGGGATTCTCCGCGTCGTCATTGTAGAATGTGATCCAGAGTGACCGTGCGGTGTCTATGATCAGACTATCGGGCAAGGGGAAGGTCTGCCATCCCCGGTTGACGATGTTGCGGCTCACGGAGGCCATGAGACTGACAGGGGTTGAGTCGTTGCCC
>CACXCY010000191.1 GCA_902766265.1 uncultured Bacteroidota bacterium | reverse complement strand
TATTCCGACAATAATGAAACGTATCATTTTTTTGCTTGTGGCCGTTGTTGCGATGCATCCGTGCATCCAGGCGCAAAACACTTATGACAAGGGTTTTGAAATTGCCAAGAACCTTGAGATATTCTCGGCGGTTTATCGCAATCTGCATTTGAACTATGTGGATGATGTGGACCCGGGAAAGACCATGAAGGCGGCTATCGACGCTATGCTTGCATCGCTCGACCCATATACCAACTACTACCCGGAGAGCGATATGGAGGATGTGAAGCTGCAGCTGATGGGGGAATACGGCGGCATAGGCGCTCTGATACACCAGAATGGCAAGCATGTCTATGTGGCTGAGCCATACGAGGGTTTGCCTGCGGATGCGGCTGGCTTGAAGGCGGGCGATATGATTGTCTCTGTCAACGGCGAAGATGCTGAAGGCAAGTCTACCGCTGATGTGAGTGCGGCTCTCCGCGGCCAGGCGGGTACGGAGCTGACGCTGGTGGTGGAACGCAACGGCAAGCGCATGGAGAAGAAGATTACCCGCAAGGAGATTAAGCTGAAGTCGGTCTCTTATTATGGTTTTGTGCAGAACGATGTGGGCTACATCAAGCTCGACGAATTCACCCAAGGGTCTGCCGCTGCGGTGCGCGAGGCCTTCAAAAACCTTAAGTCGCAACGGCCGGGGATGAAATCGGTCATCCTGGATCTGCGTGGCAACGGCGGCGGTCTGCTCAACGAGGCGGTGGATATCGTCAATATTTTCGTCAAACGTGGTGAGTTGGTGGTGGAAACCAAAGGCAAGGTGGCCACCAAAAACACGAAAAACCATACGCGTTTGACTCCCGAGGATACGGAGATTCCCGTGGCGGTGCTGATTGACGGCTACAGCGCTTCGGCCAGCGAGATTACGGCAGGTTCGTTGCAGGATTTTGACCGCGGTGTGGTCGTCGGCAGTCGCTCGTTCGGCAAGGGACTGGTGCAGAATATCCTTCCGATGAATTACAACACGCAGATGAAAATCACGGTGTCGAAATACTATATACCTTCGGGGCGTTGCATCCAGGCCATCGACTATGCTCACCGCGACGCCAACGGCAGGGCTCTCAAGGTCCCCGATTCGTTGAAGACGGCCTTCAAGACGCGCAACGGCCGGGTGGTGTACGACGGCTTCGGTATCGAGCCCGATGTGGAGGTGAAACCGGAATATATGTCGGCTCTTGAGATGGTTCTGGTGCAGAAGTTCTTTATCTTCGACTACGCAACGCAGTTCTATTATGCACACCCCACCATCGGCAAGCCCTCAGAGTTTGAGATTACCGACGAGATATACAACGACTTCAAGCGTTACCTGGCTGACAAAGAATATGAATACTCCACGGTGACGGAGAAAATGCTCAAGGAGCTGCGTGCCGCCGCCAAAGAGGAAAACTATACGGATTCCATCGGGAGCGACATCGATGCTCTGGAGAAGAAGTTCCAGCGCGACAAGGCCTCCGACCTCGACAAATACCGCGCAGAGATAAGCGACTTGCTCAAAGGCGAGATACTGGTGCGCTATTACTACGACAAGGGACGCATAGAGGGGGCGCTGACCTCCGACCCTGTGGTGGCGAGAGCTGTTGAGGTGCTCTCCGACAAGAATAAATACGCCAAGATTCTTGGCAAATAAACGTTGCTGCTATCAGAGTCCGCATCCATAGTTACATCTATACGCTCCTGCTGGCTGTCATCGCGGTGGGAATGACGACCTCGGTCTTTCTGATGAATCTGGGGTGGGTGTTCCTGTTGGTCAACTGGACGGCCGAGTGGATAGGCACAGGGAAGGATTTCCGCAGGGAACGTCTGGCAAATCTCCGCAACAACCGGCTGCTGCAGGCCTTCCTGCTGCTTATGGCGCTGCATCTGGTGGCGATGCTGTGGTCTGCCAATTGGCTTTACGGTCTTGATGATATCCGCAAAAAATTGCCCCTGCTTGCAGTACCGCTGGTGATACTCACCTCCCGTCCGCTGCAACGTCGCGCATGGGGCAATGTGTTGGGGTGCTATGTGGCTGCGGTTGTTGTTGTGTCGGTGGTAGGGCTGGTGCGCTATTTCACCATGGCCGATTTGCCTTATCGTGAGATTATTCCCTTTATATCGCATATCCGTTTCTCGCTCAACATCTGCCTCGTTGTGGCTCTGCTATTGTGGCAGGGGGTGCATGTGGTGCGCGATTTGCCTCCGGAACGTCGCTGGTATGCGTTGCTCTATCTGGTAGGGATTGCCTATTTCCTCTTCTATCTCTTTCTCTTGCAGTCCTACACAGGAATGGCTGTGCTGTTTGTGCTGGCGGCTGTCCTGCTGGTGGCTTATTGGAAGCGAATGGGCAACAGGCCGTTGCGAAATACGTTGTTTGTCGTCTGGCTGGTGATGCTGCTGGCCGTGGTGGGCGTTTCGGTCTATTATGTGAACGACTATTACCGTTTGCGACCGCTCTCCTCGCAGCCGTTGCAGAGCTGTACGGCCAATGGCAACCCATACCGTCATGAATGCGACGGATTTGTGGAATGCGGAAACTATGTGAACAACTATGTCTGTGAGAAGGAACTGCAAGAGCAATGGACGTTGGTTAGCGACGTTTCTCTTGACAGCATAACGGCGTTGGGCTACGCTGTGCGTCCCGCCCTGGTGCGCTATCTCAACGCGATGGGATGTACCAAGGACAGCGCCGGTGTCGCTTGCCTCACACCAGAAGATGTGAGCGCCATTGAGAAAGGTATTGCCAATCCCGTCTATCTGAAGCATCCCAGCTTGAGGAAAATGTACGACATCATGCTGTTTGAGTACGAGTCGTATCGCTGCTACCATAGCGTGCGCGACTTCACGATGCTGCAGCGCTTCGAACTGTGGCGCAATGGATGGGAGGTCTTTGGACATCATATCCTTCTGGGCACGGGCACGGGCGATGTGGTGGATGAATGCCATACCCAACTGCAGGCATCCGACTCTCCTTTGGCGGGAACCACCAAGCATGTGCATAACCAATACCTCACGTTCCTCATAACTTTCGGCAGCGTGGGCTTTTTGCTGATAGTATTTGCATTCGTGCGTGGCGTCCGTCAGGATAAACGCTGGAGCCGTTTCCCATTTCTTGTGGTGTTGACGGTATCGCTAATATCCTTCTTTACGGAAGATACCCTTGAGACGTTGGCAGGTTGTATGTTTGTTGCCTTCTTCTGGTCGTATTTCGCTTCCCCGATGCCATCAGAGGAGGAATCTCCGTCTTTGAAAGAATCATAGACCTATGTATCAGTTTCACACGCTTCGCAACGGCATCCGCATCGTATATAGGCAGAATGGTTCCATAGTGACCCATTCGGGCGTTTATGTCAACATAGGTTCCCGCGATGAGTCAGGAAGCGACGAGGGAATGGCTCATTTCATAGAACATTCCATTTTCAAAGGTACCGAGCATCGTCGGTCGTACAATATCCTTAACCGTATCGACGGGGTGGGAGGGGAGCTCAACGCCTTTACCACCAAAGAGGAAACCTGCATATATGCTTCGTCGTTGTCCGTGCATCTGGAGCGTTGCATCGAGCTGTTCGCCGATATCCTTTTCCATTCCACCTTCCCCAAGAAGGAGATTGAGAAAGAGAAGGAAGTTGTCATCGAGGAAATCAATTCTTACAAAGACTGTCCGGCGGAATTGATTTACGATGATTTTGAAGAATTTATATATGCCGGGCACCCGTTGGCACATAATATCTTGGGTACTCGTAAGAATGTCAGGCGTTTCACTACCGAGTCGATCCGCCGTTTCTATACGGCCAATTATACCACCGACCGCATGGTTGTAGCCGTTGTGGGCAGCGTGGATTTCAAACGGCTGGTGCGCTACTGCGAGAAATATTTTGGCGACTTTCCGCAGCTGTCCTCCTCCGCCGATAGATCGCAGGCACCGGTGGCACATACGTTCAACACCACCGTCAACAAGCATACCCACCAGTTGCATGCCTTGATTGGCTGTCCGGTATACAACGCCTTTGACGACAGGAAAGCGGCATTCTCTCTGCTCAACAATTTGATTGGCGGCCCTGCTATGAATTCGCGTCTCAACGTCGCTATCCGTGAGAAATATGGATTCTGCTACACGATTGAATCGCAGTATACGCCGTTCACCGATGCAGGTCTGTTCTACATTTATGCGGGCATAGATGCCGATGCCAAGGAGCGATTTACGGAACTGGTGTTGAAAGAGCTGCATCGTTTCCGCGAGAAAACACTCTCCACCCTTCAGCTTCATGTCGCCCAACAGCAGTTTATTGGTCAAATGGCTATCAATAATGAGTTGGCTCTAAATGAGATGCAGTCGATTGGAAAGGCCTGCATGCTGTACGGCAAGGTGGATACCTTGGAGGAAATGAGTCGCGACATAGAAAATGTCACAGCCCAGGAACTCAGGGATATCGCCAACGAAGTCTTCGCCGACGGAGCGTTGAGCTACCTCTACTATGTGTAGTATGGTCGGCGATAAGATGTATGTCACAGAAGTGAGTGATGCGTATGAACAAGCGTATGAGTGTAATATGATTCTGTCATTATGGGTTCAGAAAAACAAAGATTAAAGCTAGTACGTTGGGTGATATCGATTTTATTTCTCATTACTTGGATTATTATTGGCCCTGTGATGACGGTAAGAAATACACACAAAAGAAGGGCGCAATATGCGAATCAGATTGAAACAATATATGGTGATATATCTTTTTCGGGTAGGGTTGTGGATTTTCATTATGTAAAACATTCGGGGATGCCATCAGCGGCCATTATGTGTATAAAGTTGGACTCGAGTAACGTGGATTCGTTCTACCATTTCGACCAATATACCGCGCTAAAGATAGAGAATGGTATAGTTACGTTACCAATAGGAACCTGTCACCAAGATGACATAGGCCCCACATATGAAAAAGTCGTCTATGTTAATGTAAATGATAATTTTTCTCGCAAAATGTTGTTTATCAATAAAGAAGGTGATACTATTGTTGAGCAATTGTATTACTCAAGCGTTGATCTAAAAGAATATGACCTTGGAATTTGTGATTCCTGTAACCGCAGGGAGTATTGATGTAAGAATATTTATGGTAATCCACCGTATGTGATTGGTTGTTTTTTTTCGGAACCATTTGCCGCAGGTTACTTTTTTTTGTATCTTTGTAGTGCGAAACGGATGCCTCCCAGAGCAGCGGTTTCGTGATAATTGTTTTATGACCAAAATGTTGTAAACTTCGCAACCAAATCTACCGACAGGATATGAAACTGGAATTTTTAGGTGCGGCGCGTGAGGTGACGGGAAGCAAACATCTCATCACCACCAAGCATGGCACAAAGATTTTGCTGGATTGCGGCATGTATCAGGGCAAGGGGTTGGAAACCGACGCCATGAACCGCGATTTGGGATTTGACCCCAAGGAGGTTGACTATCTGATTCTCTCGCATGCACATATCGACCATTCGGGATTGATACCCTACATCTATAAACTGGGCTTCAACGGCACGGTGTTGTGCACGCCTGCGACGCGCGACCTGTGTTCTATCATGCTGGCTGACGCCGGCCGTATACAGGAATCGGATACGCATACGTTCAACAAGAAACGCCAGTCGCAGGGATTGCCGCCTGTGGAACCCATCTACACACTGGCCGACGCGCAGGCATGCATGAGTTGCTTCATCAGCGTACCGTACCATAAGAAATTCAACATCGAGGGCGAAGTGACTGTGGAGTTCTTCGACGCAGGGCATATCCTGGGGTCGGCATGCGTCTATCTGGAAATCAAGGAGGGACGCCGCATTATCAAGTTGGGCTTTACTGGCGACATCGGTCGCTACAACAAGCATATACTCAAAGACCCGGAGCCATTCCCGCAGGTGGATTACCTCATCATGGAGTCGACCTACGGCGATCGCCTGCACACGACAATATCCAATGCTGAGCAGGAACTGCTGATGGCTGTGCTGGACACCTGCACCAAGAAAAGAGGCAAACTCATCATCCCGTCGTTCGCTATCGGTAGGGCACAGGAGATCATTTACGCCCTCGACCGTCTGCGCAACAAGCAGCTGTTGCCCGACATCGACTGCTTCGTGGACAGTCCGTTGAGCGTCAACGCCACCAACATCATGCGTCTGCACCCAGAGTGCTTTAACGACGAGATTGTGGAATACATGAAGAGCGACCCCGACCCCTTCGGTTTCGACCGTCTGCAGTACATCCAGAGTGTTGAGGCCTCCAAAGCACTCAATGTGCGCAACAAAGCATGCATCATCATCTCGGCATCGGGCATGATGGAGGCCGGTCGGGTCAAGCACCATCTGGCCAACAATATTGAGAATCCCAAGACGACAATACTCTGCGTGGGTTATTGTGAGCCCACAACGTTGGGTGCCAAGATTATGCGTGGCGACAAGACTGTGTCTATCTTCGGACATCAACATGAGGTGCGTGCCGAACTGCGACGGATTGAGTCCTTATCGGGTCATGGTGACTACAGCGAGATGATTAATTATATCGGCTGTCAGGACAAGTTTCGCCTGAAGAAGATCATCCTTGTGCATGGTGAGGCAGAGACACAGGAACATTTCCGTGATACGCTCCACGAAGCAGGATACAAAAGAGTGGACATCCCTAAACGCTTGGATGCGATAGAACTATAATAACTGTATTGATATAAAAGATATGATTACCTTTATCATTTCCATTGTACTTTTGTTGTTGGGGTATCTGGTGTACTCCAAACTGATAGCACGCGTCATCGGTGTGGATGCCCAGCGTCCCACGCCTGCGACGACCATGGCCGACGGTGTGGATTATGTGCCGATGAAACCATGGCGTATCTACCTTATTCAGTTCCTCAATATTGCAGGTGTAGGTCCCATCTGCGGAGCTATCATGGGTGCACAGTTCGGCACGGCCTCGTTCCTTTGGATTGTGTTCGGTTCCATATTTGCGGGTGCTGTGCACGACTTTATTGCAGGATTTATATCGCTGCGTCATGATGGATGCTCGTTGCCGGAGATTCATGGACGTTATCTGGGCAACGGCACCAAACAGTTTATGCGTGCTTTTACCGTAATACTGATGGTGCTGGTGGGTGCCGTGTTTGTAAATACTCCAGCCGTACTGCTTAATGCCAATTTTACTCCCGAGTGGAACATATATATCTGGGTTATCATCATTTTCGG
>CACXCY010000190.1 GCA_902766265.1 uncultured Bacteroidota bacterium | reverse complement strand
GTTGAGAGCGTCGAAGTTCTCCTGAGTCAGCATGGCCTTCTGGGCAATCATCTCCTCATCGGCCTTGGTCAAGCCAAAGTTGTAGAGGTAACCGATGGTCCACATCAAGTTCATGTAACCAGGTTTACGATTTTGTATCATACCTTTGATACCATTGTTAAGATGAATATCTCCCATTCTATTCACCTTAACCTCGGTGAAGAACGTGGATTTCTCACAAGGCGTGTAGTTGAATCCTAAACCGCCTTCAGCATTGACACTGGCCAACCGACCTTTTGCATTCCCAAAACTGGGATCAACAGCAACACCAGCTTCACCCAACAAATAGAGATCGCATTTTCTGTCAGGGTTGAAACGGCAAGCATTCAAGATAGAGTATGCCATTCCGACATTCATTCTGGCATATCTATTGCCATGAAAGGGTTTGCCCGTTGCTGGATCTTCAGTAAAAGCATTAATAAGCAGCGGGAAGCCACCTGTGAGACGGAGTGTCCATCCCCAATTTAATTTTTTCTGAGCCATAAGGTCAAAGGCGATACCTTTACCATTACCTTCCTCGGCATGCCAAATCTGGTAGTCTAAACCAATTTCACCACCAAGTGCCCAGTTGCTCCAAAAGCTTGTGCGGGGGAAATCAGGACGGGCCTGCGCATGGTCAATCTGCTCCTCTTGTGCATAAGCGCCAAATGCCAGCACCATAGCTCCGGCCAGCATTCCGATTTGTAAGAGTTTTTTGAACATAATTTTTTTATTTAATAATTAATTATTAGTGTTTTCTATCCTTGCATTTCTTATGCAAATACTTTGCAAAGGTACACAATTTTTCAAATCTGAGAATTTTTTTTCGTTTTTTGTGGGAAATATCTTTTAACTATATTTGTTTTCTATTAAATACTATATGCGAGATGATTTATTATCACCATAATAATCTGCACGTTATACTTTATCCGTTAGTTTCTGGAAATTTTATCTTGTTTTCGCTATCCTATCAAAATAATCAGCTATAAATTGTTGAAACTTGTGATTTAATCCCTGATTTTTTAAAAAATTGCTCCTATCTTAACCCAGTTCCCCACGCTAACTTTTCATGTATTGCCGTGAAAAAAGATTGCCGATGCATACGGACAAGACGTATGGTGAAGTTTTCCTTGGAAAGGCGAATGATGGGGTTCCCTGATATTAGAACCGAGGTCGAGTCGGTCGCCATATAAAAACCCCGTTGACCAGATGCAGGTTCAAGTCTTATATGTGCGCTGTCGGGGACAATCATGGGACGCAGAGTCAACGTATGAGCTCCGATAGGCGTTATGACGAAGCATCCGCAATTGGGGGTCAGAATAGGACCTCCACAACTTAAACTATAGGCCGTCGAGCCCGTTGGCGTAGCCACAATAAGACCGTCACCGTCGTATGTGGCTACGAATTCATCACCTACATATAGATTCGTGCGCAAGAGCGACACCTCTTCTTTGCGATATAGCGTCACTTCATTAAGTGCAAAGTGCGGCTTATCGGCATCTTCCACTCGCAACAACGTACGTTCTTCCACAGTATATCTCTTGGCTAACAAATCTTCCACAAATTGTTGCATGCCTCCTTGGCCAACCGTGGTCAAGAAACCCAGATGTCCAAAGTTGACCCCCACCACTGGGATGCCACTATTGTCTATCAAACGTACCGAACTCAATAACGTACCGTCACCACCGATAGACAAGAGGAAATCTATTGGTTGGCAATCTCTCCACTTTTTCTCTATATCTTCTTCCGCTGCATCAAACCTTACCACCTCAACATGCTTATCCTCCAACGCGCTCACCAGCTCTTCTAACCGCTGCTGTGCGTCGGCACTGATGTTTCGATGATATAATGCAATCCTCATTTCTATTTCAGTTTACCTTGCGGAAGCAATTCCATTATATTAGTATATGGTGGTTTTCAATCAATTGGACACCATATATCCACAATAATGCACAATGCAAAAATAGTTACGCTTGTTGGAACAGGAACCCTGCCTGTTCATTATTTGTTAACAACCCTTTGTGCAAAGCTCCCGCCAGTTACCTTAACAGCAAGACGGTGCCGCAGTAGTATTTGCTCGTGCGGTCGGCGTGTTGACAATAGGCGATATATGTGTATGCTCCTTGTGGCGCCTTGCGACCGGCGCTCATTCCATCCCAACACTCTCCAGGGTCATTGGTATGGAACACCCGCTGTCCCATTCTGTTGTATACACTTATTTCGTATGTGGCTGCTGTTATGAACGAGTGCGACATGCAGAATCTGTTATTCTCCTTCGCCTCTGGAGTAAACACATTGGGAAACCATACCGTGGCGTCGCGCGAATATTTGACGCAATTGGATTGGACATTCATATCCACACCGGAATCCACTTGCAATAGCACTTTATACAACTGCGTCTCATAAATCTCCTGATTCCCGATAGGGTCAACGTATGTTGTTGCTAATGTGGAATCAAGGTTCGTCCATTGTGTAGCCGACTCCGACCGGCGCAGCACGTAATACTTCGCCATGGTATCGGTGGCATCATAGGGATTCCATCGCAAGAGAGCATCTTCATTGTCATTCTTCGTCAATTGGAGAAACATGGGCGATGCTTCATTGGAATATTTCTCATTCCTGCCACATGCATCGAAAACTCCCGCACGATACCTATACTGATGTTCCGACAATTCTATCGCATTGTCGGTGTACTCAACCCATTGTTCAGATGTGGCTGGAAGGTGCGCCAACACACCATACGCCCCATCATCCATACTGCGGTAAAGGGTATATCTTTGCGCATGGAAACCTGTGTCGACCCGCACCACCAACGAAACCGACGAACCGTCATCATTAACAGATAGTTTTGCCAGTGTGATAAATCTGGCGGTATCGGCCACGGTAAAATCCTTGACAACGGCATTGGAATACGCCACTTTGCGCGGATCCGCACTTATGGCAGCCACTTTGAGTCGGACACTTCTCACATTGTCTGGCACATCGTACGACACCACGCACGGCTGCCCATTCAGCACCGTATCCACTGGAAGATAGTCGGATGTATCGTATTTGGCATACAGCACATAGTGCCCCAAGCCGCCTGGCATATTCTCGTAATTGTTCCATCGCGCCGTCACCGTATGCTCACAATCAACAACCGTCAGCTGCAGTACCATATTGTTGCACCCGTCGGTGAGCGCGCTCGCCTTGAAGCAGGAGTCAAAAGCATACACACGGAATGAATGAACCTCCAAACAACTAAGCCGCTCAGCCACATAATGGGTGTTTTCCCTTCCCCATACTGTGTCGAGCCCCAAGCATGGCGCTCCCGGTTGTTCTATGTGACAAATGAAATAGCCGACGATGTCTTCGTCGGGACTTGCTTCCCATGAGAAATGTATCTGCTGCGTAGAGTCGTCCACCGTAACAATATCCAACGCCGGCGAGGTTGTGGGATACGGATCATCGAAATAGACGCCTACTGGACGGGATTGGAAAACAGTATCATGATACTGGCATGCGACATAATAAGTTATCGTGTCGGCACAGATAATCCTTTGTATCGCATCGGTAAACTGCTGTTGTGTGGTCGTGGTGCGCTCCGAAAATCCTGCTTCGTGCGGCATCTTGCGGTACAGATGGTATACCTCCGTGCCGTCCCCTACCCGGTTCCACGCAACCACCGCACTTGTATTGCCTTGATTCTGCACATTGAGCGTCAGCGTCGAAGTGTCCGTCACTTGGGCAACCGCCGTGATTGCGGACAATCCCATAAACAAAAGTATATATGTCCACCACCGCAACATCTCCCTTACTCCTGTTCGGTTGCGGCGTTGCTGCCATCGTGCAACGATTGCATTTCCACCAATTGACTATAGCGACCCTGTTGGCGCAGGAGCTCCTGGTGAGTGCCACGCTCCACTATCTGGCCATGCTCCACCACCAGAATCTCATCAGCATCGACGGTGGTGCTCAATCTGTGGGCAATCACCAACGTTGTACGTCCACGCATCACGTTGTTCAACGCCTGCTGCACCTGACGCTCCGCCTCGGTGTCGAGAGCCGAAGTGGCCTCATCCAGTATCAGGATATCCGGGTTGCCAAAGACGGCTCTGGCGATACTGAGACGTTGCCGTTGTCCGCCCGACAGGCGGCTGCCGCCCTCGCCAATATTGGTCTGATAGCCCTCCGGCATTTGCTCAATAAACTCCTGGGCGTTGGCCACACGGGCGGCCTTCATCACCTCCTCCTGGCTGTCTGCATCCGCTCCGTCGGAACCAAATGCGATATTGCCCGCCACCGAGTCGTTGAAGAGGATGGTATCCTGATCCACAATGCCGATATGCCGCCGGTATTCCTGCAATTCCATCTCCGAAATAGGGGTACCGTCGATTAGAATCCTCCCGGAGGTCGGCTCATAGAATCGTGCCAGAAGGTCGGCTATCGTGGATTTGCCCGAACCGGACGACCCTACAAGCGCCACCGTCTTCCCTCGGGGGATGCTGAAACAGATGTCGCTCAACACCGGGACGCCCTCCTTGTAGCAGAAAGACACATGGTCGAACACAATTGCAGATGTCAGAAACTGCTGCGATGCGACGCCCTTTTGCTGGGTTGTGGCCACCTGCTCCTTTTCCTCCAGAAATTCTGCTATCCTATCGGCACACGCCCTTCCCTTTTTCATCTGCGAGACGGCTGTGGTCAACTCTTTGGCAGGAGGTATCATGAGCACAAACAGCATGATGTACGAGACAAACAGTTCCGGCGTCAGGGCCGAATCGTTGCCGAACACCAGCCAGGAGCCGAAAAGCAAGATGGCTATCACGATAACATTGCCCAGAAAGTCGCTCACCGGCGAAGCAAGATATATGCGACGGAACATACGCACTCTCCTGCGGTTGTATTCGGCGTTGTATTTCTGGAACCGGTCGTTCGAAAAGTCAATCGCCGTATACGCCTTTATCACCTTCAGCCCCGACATCGTCTCCTCGATAAGCGACATCAGAAACGAGTTTCTCTCCTGTATGTCTTTCGACTTATGCTTCAGTTTGCGGCTGATGCCCGAAATGACAACGCCCACCAGCGGCAACATGCAGAGCACTACCGCCGTCAGCCGGAGGTCTATGTAGAAAAGCATCGCCAGATACAGCAGCAGCCCTATGACGGACATCACCAGCGTCTGCAACGATGCCAACACATTCTCGTCGTACTCCGTCGTGTCGTTGCTGAAGCGCGCCAAGATGTCGCCTTTCCGGTTGGCGCCGTAGTACGACAACGGAAGGCGCATCGCCTTGCTGAAAAGCTGGTGGCGTATGTCCTTCACCACCCTCACGCGGATAATGGAACTCTCCACCGCAGCCAGGTAGGTAAACACATTCTTCAACGTATAGAGCGCAAACACAAGCAGCGAGAAGTAGAGCAGCGCCTTCATGGTGCCGAAGCCGATAAGCCACCCGTAAAGCCCTTGCAACAGTTGGCTTATCAGATTGCCCGACGCCACCGTCGGCAGGGTTTCCATACCCTCGGGCTCAAAGAGAATCTTCAGAAAATCCGCCACCGACAACGCCGTAGCCATCGTGAACACCACCGAGAGCACCACCAGAAGGCCATACACCACAGCACGCACGGCATAGGGCTTGATATGTTGTCTTGTGAATGACATAGCTAATATAATGGCGTCGGCGCATGGCCTGTTCGCCAACGACCTTAGATTTTATATCCCAGATAGTTGTGCGGAGTGATTTTGCGGATGCGCTCCTTCACCTCAGCGTCCACCTCAAGCGTGTCGACAAACTCGGATATCGTCTCGGCCGTCACCTTGCTGTTCGTGCGGGTGAGCTGCTTGAGGGCCTCATAGGGGTTGGGGTAGCCCACCGAGCGCAATATGGTTTGTATGGCCTCGGCCACGACGGCCCAGTTGTTGTCCAAGTCATCGTAGATGGCCTGCTCATTGAGCAACAGTTTGCCGATGCCCTTCTCTATCGACGCCAGCGAAATCAGCGTATGCGCAATAGGCACACCAACGTTGCGGCTCACCGTGGAGTCGGTCAAATCGCGCTGCATCCGCGAGATGGGCAGCTTGTGCGACAAATGCTCCAGTATGGCGTTGGCCAGGCCAAGGTTGCCCTCGGCATTCTCGAAGTCGATGGGATTGACCTTGTGCGGCATGGCCGACGAGCCCACCTCTCCCGCCTTGATGCGCTGCTTGAAGTACTCCATCGATACGTAGGTCCATATATCGCGGCAGAAATCAATCAGGATGACGTTGATGCGCTTGCACAGGTCGAAATAGGCGGCCATGTTGTCGTAGTTCTCTATCTGGGTGGTGTATTGCAGACGCTCCAGCCCCAGATGCTCCTTCACGAATTTGTCGCCGAAGGCACGCCAGTCGATGTCGGGATAAGCAGCCAGATGGGCGTTGAAATTGCCCGTGGCGCCGCCGAATTTGGCATTGAACGGGAGCTGCGCGAACTGCTCCATCTGGCGACGCATCCTGTAGCCAAACACCATCATCTCCTTGCCCAGCGTGGTAGGCGAGGCCGGCTGACCGTGGGTGTGGGCCAGCATCGGAATGTCCTTCCACTCCGCCGCCTTGCCCTCTATCATGGCGAGGATGGCCTCGTAGCGCGGCAGCAGCACCTGCTCGTGACACTCCTTGATGCTGAGCGGCACAGCCGTGTTGTTGATATCCTGCGACGTCAAGCCGAAATGGATAAACTCCTTGTAGGGCGCCAATCCCAGCGCATCGAAATGACGTTTCAGGAAATACTCCACCGCCTTCACGTCGTGGTTGGTGGTCTTCTCGATTTCCTTGATTTCCAAAGCGTCCTCGTCGCCGAAATTCTCATATATCGCCCGCAGTTGCGGCAACACCGCTTTGTCCACCCCTTTCAGTTGTGGCAACGGCATCTCGCACAGGGCGATGAAATATTCCACCTCCACACGGACGCGGTACTTGATGAGGGCACCCTCCGAGAAATAGCATGCCAACGGCTCCACCTTGCTTCTGTAGCGGCCGTCGATAGGCGATATAGCGTTTAAACTGTTCATGTTTCAAGATGTTTATTAGTTTAGTATTAACACAAAATGCTTTCGTTTATTGTATGCCGACAGAAAAATGGGGCGGCTACAACCGCGCAGCGGCACCACCGGCCAACTCGCATAGGATTACTTTTTTTCATTTTGACGTTTCAAAATCGGGTCCTCCAAAAGTTAGAGTAAAGTTAGACTTAGGTTAGAGTTAGGTTAGAGTTAGAAATTTTTTCCAAGCGTTGTAGTCGCGGTCGGGGGCAACCACTGCCCGAAAGCACATCACAGCACTGTGCGTCAGTTGTTTTAGCTGTTCTCGCTCGCGACAAACGATGATGCAAAGATACAACCCTTCCATTGCGGTCTACGAATGGTTGCGAAAAAATTTTTTGAGCGCTACAGTGCTACAGTGCTACAGTTCAAAATAGGGGTATCCAAAAGTCAAAAGTAAACTTTTATATTTATATATTTATAAATATATAAATATAAAGAGTATTTTTGAGTATGCCATAATCCTAAAAGTAACTGTAGCACTGTAGCGCTGTAGCAGAATCCGAAAGCAGGCCAGACCTGCCTTAGTCAATAGAGACTCACCCGTTTAGAGGGCGCTGTTCATGAATTGGTATTTCTCGAGGGCTTTCCTCACCTTGCGGTTGTGGCTGAGGTCGCACAGGGCATGGGCATACATGGTGTTGTGCATATCGGTGCCCAAGAATTCCACCCAGCCGGCATTGAGCAAATCGAATGCACGGCGCTGCGCCCCTTCGCCGTAGAATCCGCCCAGCGAAAGCACATTCAACTGGAATAGGACGCCCTGCTCCTTAAGATGCTCCATCATTGGCGAATGCACGTTGAAATAGGGATACCGCTCGGGGTGCGCCAGGATGACTTCGTAACCTTTCACATGCAAGTCAAATATCACCTCTTCCACGCCCATGCGCTGTTGGTGCAGCGAGAGTTCCACCAAGACATACTTGTCGTCAATCTTTAGGAACCGCGAGGTCTCCATGCGATGGGCAAAACTGTCGTCGATACGGTATTCGCCAGCCACGCCGACCAGCTCCATGGTCACCCCGTTCTCTGCGAGTGTCTTCTTCAAGGACTCGTAGCGTTGCCGGATGTCATC
>CACXCY010000189.1 GCA_902766265.1 uncultured Bacteroidota bacterium | reverse complement strand
GCCCTGCTGGGCTATCTGGCTTACCAGGCCGCCGACCCATCGGTGATAGAACACTACAGCCACTTGATCTCCATCATACTGGTGGCGGTGCTTGTGGCCGCCATAGCCCTGCTGGTGGTGCGCCAGATGCTGCGACGCAAAAAGAAAACACAACCCCAGCAAACGGGAGAACCGGAAAAATAAACGAACATGCGCTTCAACACCAAACTCTTCAACCGCGACGACCGACCGCTACCCAGGAAAGGATGCAGCATTGCTTTCTACATCCTGCTGTTGCTCATCGTGGTGTTCTGCACGGTGATGTATGTGCGCTACCAAAACCAATCCGCCGGCGAGCCAGACATCCCTGCCGACACCATTCCAACAACGACCTCCGCATCATGAACATAAGAAGCCAATTCCCCATCCTCAACACCCAGATATACGGCCACCCGCTCGTCTACCTCGACAACGCGGCAACGACGCAGAAACCGCAACGTGTCATCGATACGTTGCAGCACTACTATCTCGGGCTCAACAGCAATATCCACCGCGGAGCACACTATCTGGCGGCACAAGCCACCGACCTATACGAACAGACACGCCGCAAGGTACAGCAATTCATCAACGCCCGACATTCCCACGAAATCGTCTTCACCCGTGGCACCACCGAGAGCATCAATCTGGTGGCATCATCCTTCGGCCAGCGCTACCTGCGCGAGGGCGACGAGATTATCGTGTCGGGAATGGAGCACCACTCCAATATCGTCCCCTGGCAACTGGCCGCTGAACGGGCAGGGGCACATCTGCTCGTGATTCCTTTTAGCGACGAGGGGGTGCTTGATATGGACACCTACCGCACGCTCTTCACCACAAAGACACGCCTTGTGGCTGTGAACCACGTGAGCAACACCCTCGGCACCGTGAACCCCATCGACGAGATTACCGCCATAGCACACGAACACAATGTGCCTGTGCTGATAGACGGCGCCCAGAGCGTGAGCCACATTCCCGTCGACGTGCAACGCACAGGATGCGACTTCTACTGCTTCTCCGGTCACAAGATGTACGGTCCCATGGGTGTGGGAGTGCTCTACGGCCGCGAAGAGATACTCAACGAGCTGCCTCCCTACCAAGGCGGTGGCGAGATGATCAAGGATGTGACCTTCGAGAAAACCACATACAACGAGCTGCCCTTCAAGTTTGAAGCCGGCACTCCCGCGGTAGGTGATGTGCTGGGATTGGGTAGCGCCATCGACTTTATGCTGGAGGTCGGAATTGACACCATCGCCTCCATAGAGGACGACCTGCTGCACTACGCCACCGAACAGATGAGACAGATTGAGGGGATACGCTTTATCGGCACGGCGCCCCGCAAGACGGCCGTCATTTCCTTCCTATTGGGCACCGCCCACCCCTACGATGTGGGGACGCTGCTCGACAAACTGGGTGTGGCTGTGCGCACCGGACACCATTGCACCCAGCCCATCATGGACCGTTACGGCATACCGGGCACCGTCAGGGCCTCGTTTGCCGTATACAATACCCACGAGGAGGTCGATATGCTTGTGTCCGCCCTTCACCGCATCGCGCCGATGCTGGCATAACAACATCACAAACAAACACCTACGCATTGCCCGCCACCGAAACACATCACACCACCAACACACCAACGCCACACTATGCTTCTATCCATACATATTGAAAACTACGCGCTCATCCGGCAAACGGACATCGAACTCGCCGAGGGTATGACAGCCATCACGGGTGAGACGGGTGCCGGCAAATCCATTCTGTTGGGCGCCCTGGGGCTGCTGTTGGGACAGAGGGCCGATTGCGGCGTACTTTACGACAAAGAGCGCAAATGCGTGGTGGAGGCCTCATTTAGCATTGAAGGTCTCCATCTGGAGCGTTTCTTTGCCAGCAACGACCTGGATTACGAGCCCTCGCTCATCATTCGCCGCGAGATATTGCCCTCGGCCAAGTCGCGCGCCTTTGTCAACGACACTCCCGTATCGCTGACAGTGCTCAAAGAACTGGGGGCACGTCTGATAGACATCCACTCACAGCATGAGACCCTCACGTTGGCCGAATCGGACTTTCAAATAGGGCTGCTGGATTCCTTCAACGGCGGTCGCGACGTGCGCCGCAAGTACGACAGCGCCTTCGCCACCTATCAACAACACAAGCAACACCTGGAACAACTCACGGCAGCCGATGCCCAGAACCGCAAGGAACACGACTATATGCAGTTCCTCTTCGACGAGCTGCAGCAGATGAACCTGCGCGACGGCGAACAAGAGGAACTGGAGCAGGAATCGCAGCTGCTGGCACACGCCGAAGGCATCAAACAAGCCGTTGTCACCGCTTTGGGCTTGTGCAACGGCAACGGTGGCGAGGAAGAAGACTGCGCGGTGACCCGCCTCAACGCCTCCAAGACGCAACTGGCACACATCGCCTCCTTCCACCCCGACGCTGAAGCGCTGTACCAACGCTTTGAATCGAACCTCATCGATCTGCAGGACATCCTGTCGGAGATGGAAGCGTTCAACGACCATGTGCAGTTCTCGCCCGAACGTCAGCAGACAGTGGACGAACGGCTGGATGCCATATATCGGCTTGAGAAGAAGCACAACGTTGACTCCATAGCACAGCTGCTGCAGATACGCGACGACCTCGACGGACGTCTGCAGGCGATTGCCGGCATGGACGAGGAGATACGCCACGCCATGGAGGCGGTGGACAAGGCCTTTGGCGAGGTGCAGCGCATAGGCGCCCGCCTGTCGGAGATACGCCTCAAATCGGCACACCAAATAGAGCAACAAGTGTCGCCCGGATTGGAGGCACTGGGCATGAAGGAGGCACGGCTCAAAGTGCAGGTAGAGCCCACGGCTGACTACCGCGCCAACGGTGCCGACAGGGTGCAGTTCCTGTTCAACGCCAACCGTGGAGGAGAGCTACGCGAGATGGGCAAGGTGATTAGCGGCGGAGAGCTGTCACGACTGATGCTGGTGCTGAAATCGCTCACCGTCAAGGAGGCCCTGCTGCCCACCATCATCTTCGACGAAATAGACACCGGCATCTCGGGTGAGGTGTCGGCCAAGATGGCTCATATCATCAGCCAGATGGCACAGGGCATGCAGGTGGTGGCCATCACACACCTGCCCCAGATGGCCGCAGCGGCGCGACGCCAGTTCAAGGTGTACAAGGAGGTGGAAGACAACGCCACCGTGAGCCGCATCCGCGAACTGCAACCCGACGAGCGTGTGCATGAGATAGCCGTCATGCTCTCTGCCGACCCACCCACGGAGGCGGCTCTGCTCACCGCCCGCGAGCAATTGGGGGCCATGGGAGGAATGAAATAAGAAAGAGAACGAAGAACAGTAATCAGCGTATGAACATCTACCTCATAGGATATATGTACAGCGGCAAGACCACCATTGGCCGGCAACTGGCGCAACGGTTGGGGATGGACTTTACCGACCTCGACCAACTCTTTGAGGAGCACTACCATATCACGCTGCCCATCTTCTTCAAGAAATACGGCGAAAAGCCCTTCCGCACCCTGGAGCGGCAATTGCTGCACTCGACGGAAAACCTGAGACACACCGTCATCTCCACCGGCGGCGGCACCCCCTGCTACTTCGACAATATGGATTTCATACGCGCCAACGGTACGTCGGTCTACCTGCGGATGCCCTACGATGCCATCTGTGCCCGCATGACGGTGTCGAAAAAGCAGCGTCCCGTCTTCAACGGTCTCAGCGACGAGGAGCGCCGCAACATGGTGAGGGAACAGTTGGAACAACGCCAACAATACTACACGCAGGCCGACATCACCTTCGATGCCTTCAATCCCGACCTCGACGCACTCGAGAGCTGTTGCCGCCAAGCGCTGTCGTCCACGCCGCAAACACCGCCGACTGGCAACGCTACGGTGGTAGACAAACAATAATAGCCACAACAGAAAACAATAATACAGCCGACACTCCGTTTTCCTTACGGTTCCGACCCTCAAAACATCACCCTAATGAATACACGCCGATATATTTCCCTTATTGCTGTCACGCTGATTACAGGGCTGCTGGCCGTCTCATGCACCACGGACTACAGCTGTGCCAAATCCTTCCTGAACAAGCACCGGCGCGGCAGCGCATCGGCCACCGAGAAGATATACGTCTGCCTCCCCAAAGAGGTGGTACACACCAATACCTCGCTCAACGAGGTGACCAATTTCCCTTACCTCACCGAACGGCAGCAGGACTCGGTCATCGCGTCGCTCACTGCGCTGCTCGACAAGATTGACGACTCGGTGTTTCTTTCCCAGTTCAGCTCTGCCCTGCTCTACACCATAAGCCGCACCAACGTGCCCATCGTGCTGGTGGACGACGAGACGCGGCTGCCCAAAGCGTCGGAACAGGTGTACACACTCAACATCCCGCAGCTGGAGGCCGAGGAGTTCCTGCAGAAACGGCGCAGCGACTTCTCCACCCGCAACGGTGTGTACTACGCCTACGACTACGACCTGCGCCACTTCTCGGCCAATGCATGGTTTGAATTCGGGGGCGACAGCAGCATGTATTTCAAGAACCTGGAGATAGCGGAGACGTTCAAGGGCTCGGTCAAGAAACTGTCGCAACAGGAGAAGAAGGCCACCATCGACGGCCATTTCAACCGCATTGGACTGAACAACGTGTACCAGACGGCTCGCGACCTCGGCACGCTGTGCGGCACGCTGTATGTGGAGCGGGTGCTGACGCAATACATTCGTTCCCGGCGGGGCTCCAACAGCGAGTACTTCTACTACCTGCCCAAGACCAACGACATCGGCCAGGAGGTGCCCTACAAGGAGGGCATGGCCGAGGGCTTTGATAAACTGTCCCAATAAATACACAACATTCACCCGACACATCACCGATTTCCTATGCGTACACGTTGTCTTTCGCTGGTTTGCCTGTTCCTGCTGACGGTCGTCTGCCCGTGGCGGGGAAGCGCCCAGGACCGTGTGGTGACCTTTGCCACCATCCTCGACGGCGACACCATCCCGCTGGTCAAGCTGAAGGAAATCAACATCACCGCGTCGGCGTCGCTGCTCAGCCCGTCGGAGATACGCAAGAACCAGAAGCTGATACGCAACGTCAAGAAGATGCTTCCCTATGCCAAACTGGCCCGCACGGAGCTCGACAAGCTGGAACGCGAGGCGGCCCAGCTGCCACCGGCCAAACGCCGCAAGCTCATCAAAGCCACCGAGAAGGAGATGCTGGACAAGTATACGGAAGACTTGAAGAAGTTCACTTTCTCGCAGGGTCTGGTGCTGCTCAAGCTGGTGGACCGCGAGACGTCGCGTACCTCCTACACCATCGTCAACGAGCTGCGGGGCAAGCTGCGCGCCACGTTCTACCAGACTTTCGCACGCCTCTTCGGCTACAACCTGAAGGAGGAATACGACCCGGCCCACAACAAGCAGGACAACCTGATTGAACGTATCTGCCTGATGGTGGAGTCCGGCAAACTGTAAGACCCATGCATGCTTTCTGCCACATACCTGCCGCGCCGCTGCGCTCTGAGCCGTCCGACCGTTCGGAGATGGTGAGCCAACTGCTGTTCGGCGAGACGGCGGAGGTGTTGGAACGCGGCGAGAAATGGTCGCGCATCCGCTGCACCTACGACGGCTACGAGGGGTGGGTGGACAACAAGCAGTGCCGCCCGCTGACGGAGGCGGAGCTGGCCGTGGTGGAGGGCTGGCCGACAGTGGTGGGCGAGCCGACGGCGGCCATTGCGGTGACGACGCGGCTGTTCTGCGGCGGCTCGCTGACGGAGATGGCTCCCATGACGGTGCCTATGGGCAGCCGTCTGCCGGAGGAGCACCGCTGCGAGGTGGCGGGGATGGCCATCGAGCACCACCTGCCGGTGCCGGTGAGGCAACCCATTGTGAGTTTCAGCCATGCCTTCAAGCTGCTCAACGCCCCTTACCTCTGGGGTGGACGGACGCTGCTGGGGATGGACTGCTCGGGGTTCACGCAGACGGTGTTCAACGTGCTCGGCGTGCGACTGCTGCGCGACGCTTCGCAGCAGGCCACACAGGGTGAGGCGGTGGACGGGCTGGCGGCGACGGAGGTGGGCGACCTGCTCTTCTTCGGGCCGGAAGAGAGACGCGTGACGCACGTGGCCGTCAAATTCGGGAAGGACACCGTCATCCACGCCTCGGGGCGGGTGCGCATCGACCGCATCGACGAGCAGGGCATCTTCAACGCCGAGGAGCAGCGCTACACGCACCGGCTGCTGTCGATACGCCGCGTGATGTAATCCGGAGCCCCCGTCGCAGGGCGTTGCAGCGCACGAAAACACCCAGATTTTCAGTAGTTCACATCGGGAAGAGCCCCTCTTTCCCTGCCACACCTGTGAAGGTAGTGTTGTAACCTCCACCAGGTTACGACGTAACCTCCACCAGGTTACGACGTAACCTCCACCACGTTACATTGTAACCTCCACCACGTTACATTGTAACCTCCACCACGTTACATTGTAACCTCCACCACGT
>CACXCY010000188.1 GCA_902766265.1 uncultured Bacteroidota bacterium | reverse complement strand
TTTTTTTTAGACACCAACAAGTGAAATGTGAAATGTAAAATGCGTTAGTTATTACCAAATGTATTCATTTGTCTGTACGTGTGTAATTTATGTGCGTTTTAATTGATAAATGAGTGGGTCAACCAAAAGTTAGAGTAAAGTTAGACTTAGGTTAGACTTAGGTTAGAGTTAGAACGGGGTGTTTTATGTTGTGGAAAACTTTTGCGATTATTTGGACGAATTTTTGCATTTTCTTTGTAATTTTGCACCTTGAAATGATCGACCCCGAGACCATACAACGTATTAAGGATGCTGTCCGTATAGAGGAAGTTGTGGGCGAATTCGTGTCGCTAAAAAAACGCGGCTCGAACTATATCGCCTGCTGTCCGTTCCATAACGAGAAGACTCCCTCTTTCGTTGTGACTCCCGCCAAGAACATCTACAAGTGCTTCGGCTGCGGCAAGGCAGGCGACGGGGTGCGCTTTCTGATGGAACACGAGCACTACTCCTATCAAGAGGCGTTGCGCTATTTGGCCAAGAAGTATAACATCGACATCGTAGAAGGGGAGCAGACTCCAGAACAAAGGCAGAAGCAAAACGAACGAGATGTGCTTTACCATGTTAGCGAGTTTGCCCAGAAGTATTTCGCCGATTTGTTATATAATGATGAGATGGGGCGCGCGGTGGGATTGAACTATTTCCACGGCCGGGGTATGACGGACGAGATTATCAAGCGCTTCGGCTTGGGGTACTGTTTGGACGAATGGCGTGGTTTTACCGACTATGCCCGCAAGAACGGGTATTCCGACGAAGTTCTTAAAACATCAGGACTTACGGTATTTACCGATGAAGGCAAGGTGTACGACCGCTTTCGTGGCAGGGTGACATTTCCCATCTTCAGCACATCGGGGAGGGTGATGGGCTTCAGTTGCCGAATCCTGACAAAGGATAAAGACAAAGCGAAGTATGTCAACTCGCCAGATTCCCCCATCTACGACAAGAGCAACACTCTCTATGGCCTCTACCAAGCGCGGCAGGCCATCGCCAAGGCCGACAAATGCTATCTGGTGGAAGGTAATGTCGATGTGGTGTCGATGCACCAATCGGGTGTGGAAAACACGGTGGCTTCGTGTGGCACTTCGCTCACCGTGGGGCAGATACGCCTCATTAGGCGTTATACAAAGAACGTTACGGTGGTATACGACGGCGACAAGGCAGGCGTAAAAGCGACAATCCGCGCCACCGATTTGCTTTTCGAAGAGGGCATGCATGTGCGTATGGTGATGTTTCCCGATGACGATGACCCCGACAGCTACGCCCAGAAGCATGGCTCCACGATGTTGCAGGAATATCTGCGCGACCACGAGGAGAACATCGTGCTGTACCAACTGCGTGTGATGCAGGATGATGTGAAGAACGATCCTATCCGCAAGGCAGAGATGTTGAAAGACATCGTCAAGACCATCGCCCTTGTACCTGATTTGCTGGAACGGTCGGAATATGTGAAGATATGCGCCTCCAGATTTGGTATGTCAGAGCAGACGCTGCAACGCGAATTGGCCAATGCCCTGTATCTCAAGGCGCAGAAAGAATTCAAAGCAAGTCAGGATAAGAATGGTCAACCTGCAGTTGCCGAGCCGCCTCTCTCGCAGGAAGATGCAGCGGCACCTGCCTCTGCCGTTTCTGCTCCAGAGCAGGTGGCGGTGCCAACGGTATCCCCCCAGACGGCGGCGCTTTACAATATGTTCCCCGACGAGTTGCAGGAGAACAAGATAATACGCCTGCTGATTAATAACGGAAACCAAGTCATCAAGCAAACCGTGAAGGTTGAAGGGGGCAAGACGGAAGAACACGCAGAATATGTGGCGGCAGTTATTGTCGGCGACATCTACAACGATGGATTGACGTTCGATAATCCTATCTATCAAACCATCTTTAATGCTTATGCACAAAAGCTTCAGCAAGGCACGTTGCTCGACAGTCAGTTCTTTGTCGACAATCCTGACGAGCAGATTCGTAGTACGGCACTTGAGATGATGGTGGAACCCTATACGGTGAGCGACCAATGGGAGAAACTGCATCACGTAAGCGTGCAACATCCCGAAAACCATGTGGCGGAGGATGTTGAAAATGCCCTTAATATATTCAAATTGCGTAAGATCGACCATAAGATGAATGATTTGGCGCAGCAATTCAAGGCGGCCGGACAGGATGAAAAGGTGCTGGAGGCACTACTGCAGGAGAAGATGGCGTTGCTCGCAGCCAAGAAGGAACTGTGTGCCCAGATACATTGTGTGTATAACTAACAAGAATTATGACAACAGATACCATAAAGCAACGTTACGATATCATAGGCAACGACTCTCGGTTGCTGTTGGCTATCAACAAGGCCGTTCAGGTTGCTTCGACCGACTTGAGTATCCTTGTCACGGGAGAAAGTGGCGTTGGCAAGGATGTTTTCTCGCGCATTATTCATGACAACAGTAGCCGGAAACATAAGAAACTGGTGTCCGTCAACTGCGGAGCCATCCCTGAAGGTACCATAGAAAGTGAGCTTTTCGGTCATGTGAAAGGGTCTTTCACAGGTGCTGACAAGGACCGCAAGGGATATTTCGAGGAGGCCAACGGTGGTACAATATTTCTGGACGAGATTGGAGAGCTGCCTTTGGCGATGCAGGTCAAGCTGCTGCGTGTGTTGGAGAATGGCGAGATTATGCCGGTGGGCTCTTCGGCGGCGCGCAAAGTGGACGTGCGAGTGGTGGCGGCGACCAATGTGGACATTCTCGCGGCGGTGCGCAACGGGCGTTTCAGAGAGGACTTATACTATAGAATAAACCAGATATCCATCTATATACCGCCTTTGCGCGAACGCAAGGAGGACATTCATCTGCTGTTCCGCAAGTTCTCGTCCGATGTGGCTGAGAAATACAAGATGCCGCCCATCTTCTTGTCGGAGGATGGCAAGGAGTACTTGATGAACTATCCCTGGTACGGCAACATACGTGAGCTGAAAAACATGACGGAGCAGATTGCGGTGGTGGAGCAGGAGCGTACCATCACCCGGGCCATCCTGCAGAATTACCTTAACTATGTGCCGGAGGAAAAGATGCCGGCGCTTTACAACAGCGGAATTGCCGGGGATGCTGCGCATATATCTGACAGGGAGTTGCTGTTGAAGGCGCTCACGATGGGTCAGATGATTAATGAGATGCGCACGGAGATTGCCAACCTCAAGCAGGTAATCACCAATATCGCACACGGAAATGTGCCGTTACAGGGCGATGGCTATGCCCAGGATGGGCAGCAGTCCTATTTCGCGCCGTCCAACCATGTGCCTCTGCGCGTGGAGCAGCATCCGCAACCTGCCGAGAGCGAAGAGTTCCAGGACTCGGAGGTGGTGGAAGACGTGCCTCTGGGGCTCGACAAGCGTGAGCGTGAGGCCATTGTCAGGGCACTTGACCGTTTCAACGGCAGGCGCAAACTGGCTGCCCGCGAGCTGGGTATTTCTGAAAGAACGTTGTACCGCAAAATAAAAGAATACGGAATAGAAGTATGATGCAGGGGCGCTGCAGGCCTCCAGAAGTGTCCCGCAAGATTGCAAGACCTTAAGAATCCACTTAGTTACCTATGGAAGCAATACAAGTTACACTACCTTCATCCAAGAGCATCTCCAACCGTTGGCTGGCGCTCGACTATCTTTCGTCGAACGGTATCAAGATAAAAAACCTTTCGTCGGCTGACGATACGCAGCTGTTCAAGCGTCTGTTGCGACAGATGAAGATGGGCCGTCGCCATACGTTCGACTGCCGCGACGCTGGCACGGCGGCTCGTTTCATCACGGCGTTGCTGGCCTTTACGCCCGGAACGCACGTCGTTACGGGTTCGGAATATCTGTGCAAGCGCCCCATGGCGCCACTCATCGAGGCGTTGCGCTCCATCGGATGCCAGATAAAATGTCAGGTGAACGAGGGCTTCCTGCCTTTGCAGATAGAGGGTGTGATGCCCACAGCGTCGCGCCTGAAGGTCGATGGCTCCATGAGCAGCCAGTTTGTGTCGGCGCTGCTGTTGGCCGCCATCAGTCTTCCGCACGGCTTGGCGATTGAGTTGGAGGGCGATGTGGCATCGGAACCGTACATCAGGATGACGCTTGACATGATGACACGTGCCGGCGTGCAATGGGCTTTGAAGGGCAATCCGCCTGCCTACCATGTGGAACACAACATCCCGCAATGTGACGCGGTTGTGATTGAGAAGGACTGGTCGGCGGCTTCCTGCTTCTATGGCGTGGCGGCTTTGCGTCCCGGATGTCGTCTGCACATGTCCGGACTGGCTCACCCTTCGTTGCAGGGCGACTGCGTGGCGATGGAAATCTTTGAGCGTCTGGGTGTGGTTTCGGCCAACAACGGGCTCGCTATGGAGATTGAACGCACGGGGAAAGTGGCCGATACGTTGGAACAAGACTTTACCGACACGCCCGATTTGGTGCCCGCCGTGGCTGTGGCGTGTGCCGGTTTGGGGGTGGAGGCGCGCCTTTCGGGCATCGCCAACCTGCGCTTGAAGGAGTCGGACCGTGTGGCTTCCATTGTCACAGAGTTGTCGAAGATGGGGTGCAACATTGAGGCGACGGAGGACATGATGTGCATCCACCCGTCGCAACTGGTTGTCTCACAACCTGTCGACCCCCACGGCGACCATCGCATAGCCATGTCGTTTGCCATGCTCAGGGCCATCTTTCCGCAGCTGGAAATCCTCCATCCGGAGGTGGTCAGCAAGTCGTTTCCCACCTTTTTCGAGATGCTGGGCCGTGCGTTGGCTTAGCGCGGCGGGTGCGCCAGGTGGCTTCTCGCCCTGCGCGGCGTCTTCGGAACAAGGGTCTCTCCCCAGCGGAAGAGACCCTTTCCATTTGTTAAAATTTTTGCTAAAATGGGGCTTGCGGATACCCCTTCTGAGGGTTGCTTTTACCTAGGGTGACTTTTCGTGATAGAAAAGGTTAGGTTTTCTATCAGAAAACATGACTTTTTCTATTAGAAAACCTAACTTTTTCTAATAGAAAACCTAACCTTTTGTAAAGCGCTCAGTTTCAGTATGCATTTTGACCGCCCACGCTACATAACACATAGCATGGGTGAAATGTTAAAAAACTGGCTTGCCGCCACACGTTTTTTGAGGGGAAAATGATTTGGATAACCCAGCCGACGCTATGGCCGGCGTGGGGCATTGGTCTGCTCCAGCCCACGCTCCACATGCTGCATGGCCTGGCGGACGTCATGGTTGTCAGTCCAGATGATTTCCGGATAGCGCTTCAACCAGGTGATTTGCTTCTTGGCATAGTGCCAGGTGTCAAGCTTTATGTTGTTCACAGCGTCGTCGAGCGAACATCGGTTGTCCATGTAGGCGAACAGTTCCTTGTAGCCCACCGTGTTAAGCGTGTTGAGCTGGCGCAGGTGCAACACCGACATTACCTCCTCCAGCAGCCCGTCGCGCATCATGCGGTCGGTGCGCAGGGCGATGCGGTTGCGCAGGATTTCGCGTTCCGTCTGCAGGCCTATCTTCATGATTCGGAAGGGTCTCGGCGTGCGTTCCTGTTTCAGCAGCTCGCTGTAGGGGCATCCTGCGGTGAGGATAGTCTCAAGCGCCCGTTGCAGACGCATGGGGTTTTGCCGGTCCACCGCCTCGTAATACACCGGGTCCAGAGCCCGCAGCTGTTCCCTGAGGGGCTCCAGTCCCTCCTCGCGAATCTGCCGGGCGAGCCGTTGCCGCAGCTCAGGCGACGGGTCGGGCAGGCGCACGATGCCCTGGCACAGGGCGTCCACATACAGTCCGCTGCCCCCAACGGCCACAACCTCCTCGTGTTCGGCAAACAAAACCTCAAGCCGCGCCAGCGCTTCCTGCTCGAACATGTAGGCGTTGTATGGGTTGGTCACGCTGCGGTGCGCAATGAAATGGTGCGGAACGCTGGCCAGTTCCTCCGCCGAGGGGCGTGCCACGCCGATGTCGAGCTCATGGTAGAACTGCCTGGAGTCGCACGACACAATCTCCGTCCCCAGCCGACGGGCCACCTCGATAGCCATTGCCGTCTTCCCAACGGCTGTCGGTCCTACTATGACAATGAGAGTTTTGATGGCGCAGAAAGGTTTTAGGTATGGGTAAACGAGCCGCCGCTCATTCCTTAAGGGGCTTCAAGCCAAGTTTTTCGCCCTCTTCGAGCATCATCTGCCACGCCGCCGCGCGCTCGTTGGGAATCCTTCCGTCGAGGATGGCGTCTTTGATGGCATCCTTTATCGTGCCGATTTCGCTGCAGGGCTTCAAGCCGAACACCTGCATGATGTCCGTCCCGCTCACCGGCGGCTGGAAGTTTCGGATATGATCCTTCTCCTCAAGCTCCTTCAACTTGCGGCGCACCAACTGGAAATTCTCAAGGTGGCGACGCACTTTGGCCTCGTTGCGCGACGTAATGTCCGCCTCGCAGAGCGTCATCAGTGCCTCCACGTCATCGCCCGCCTCAAACAACAGACGACGAACCGCCGAGTCAGTCACCACATCCTCAGCCAGCACGATGGGCCTCATGTGGAGCAGCACCAGCTTTTCCACGTACTTGAGCTTCATGTCCAAAGGCAGACGCAGTTGCTTGAAGATACGTTTCACCATCTTCGCGCCCATCGCCTCATGTCCGTGGAACGTCCAGCCCGACTGCTCGTTGTAGCGTTTGCAAGCCGGTTTGCCCACGTCGTGCAGCAGCGCCGCCCAGCGCAGCCACAGGTTGTCGCTCTTCGCCGCCACATTGTCCAGCACCTTCAGCGTATGGAAAAAGTTGTCCTTGTGAGCCCGTTGTCCCACGCTTTCCACCCCCTTGAGCCGCGCCACGTCGGGCATGATGAGCTCCAGCAGACCCGCATCCATCAGCAGGCGGAATCCCACCGACGGCACCGGCGACAGGATAATCTTGTTCAACTCAGTCGTAACGCGCTCCGGCGACACTATCTTGATACGCCCAGCGTTTTCCTTAATGGCATTGAAAGTGTTCTCCGCAATGGTGAAACCCAGTTGTGAGGCAAAGCGTATGGCACGCATCATCCGCAGCGGGTCGTCGCTAAAAGTGATTTTCGGGTCCAGCGGAGTGCGTATCACACCCCGGTCCAAGTCCTGTATGCCACCGAAAGGGTCGAGCAACTGCCCGAAAGAGTCGGCGTTGATACTCACAGCCATGGCGTTGATGGTGAAGTCGCGGCGGTTTTGGTCATCCTCCAGGGTGCCGTCCGTCACCGCCGGCTTGCGGCTGTCGGAGCGGTACGACTCCTTTCGGGCACCCACAAACTCAATCTGCCAGTCCTCTCCGCCGTGGCTGTAGCGGAACGAAGCCGTCCCGAAGTTCTTGAAAACATGCACCTCCGTATGGTGTCCCACGGCCTCAGCCGCCGCCTGCGCCAACGCTATGCCGTCGCCAACGCAGACAATGTCGATGTCTGTGCAGTGCCGTTGAAGGAAATAGTCCCTCACCACGCCGCCCACAGCATAGGCACGCACACCCATTTCATCGGCCACACGGCCCACGATTGCATAGATGGGATGGGTAAGAATGACGTCCACGGGAATCCTTTTGCTTATTCGTCGAAGTTCTTCGTCCCACTCAAATTGCCCTGATCGTCGTAGAATTCCCATCGCCCGGCCCTCACACCGTTGATGTACATCCCACGGAAATAAGGTATTCCACTCTCGCGATAGCTGCAATAGAGTCCGTTTTCCTTGCCTTCAATGTAAAGCGCCTCCAGCTGCAGAGTGCCGTTGGGGTAGAAGTACTTCCAGCGTCCGTCCAGCAATTTGTTTCGTATAGTCCCCGTTGAGCGCAGCGTAAAGTCCTCGAAGAATTGGAACACGCGTATGCTGTCGGCACTGTAGTAATACACTGTGCCAGGCATTTGGTTCTCGGTCATTTCCACAACCTTCAGCGAATCGGCATGCCCCGCATAGAGTTCCGAGCCGTCGGGATTGTAGAAACGCCACTCTGTGCCAAAGACATGGTCTTTGTTGAAGTTGCCTTTGGCAAAGATTTTTCCGTCCATGTAGTGGTATTCCCATGTGCCCGATGGGGTTTCCTCATTGCCGGAGAAATGTTTTTGGGCACGCACCTCGCCGTTTTCGTAGAACAACTTCTCGCCGACGCGCACCTTCTTGTCGTCTTTTCCCTTCACAATCACCACCAGACGCGGTTGCCCGTTTGGGTAGGTGAGCAGTATTTCCTCGCGGGAGCGCCCGCAAGAGGTGGCCAGCAGTGCCACAGCAAGTAGGGTCAGTATCCTTTTCATGTCTGTATTGTGTTGATTTCGGGTCAGTACGCAGCATGGCTGCCTCAGCTTTGCGGGTGCAAAGATACGAAGAAAATAGCTAACTGCGCCCAGCAGTGCCCAATATTTTGCCCACTCTGGGGGATGCTCCGCCCATCTTGGCCACATGGTAACGGCTCGCCATGGTTGTCAGTGTGTGGTGAAAATGTCGACATACACAGGCAGATGGTCGCTCAAACCGCCTTGGTATCGGGAACCATTGTAGGTACGTTTGGGCTTCTGGCCGAGGTGTTTGACATCGTCTGTCAGCAGGAAATCGGGTCGGAACACTTGGGCTGCGTATTTGGTTTGCCCATCGGTTGATACAATTATCTGGTCGAAATAAGACCAAGCGCCCTTGTAATTGTAGCTGCCTTCGCCCTCGGGCATGTCGGCCATGAGGTTTTTCCACTTGTCGCAAGGCAGTCCAAACGACTTGGTCATTGACTCTTCGTGTGGCTCGGCGTTGAAGTCACCCATAGCAACGATGATGGCTTTGGGGTGCAACTGTCGTAGTTCGTCTAGCGTATCGCGCAGCTGGCTGGCCATAAGGTTTCGGGCGCGTGCTGCTTCGCTGCCGCCCTGCTTGGATGGAAAGTGACAGATGATGGTCACTAGGGTGTCTCCATTCTTGGTGACACCTATGGTTAGCAAATGGTTTCGCCTATGCAGCAGCACATGGCTGCTGTCCATACTTATCAGTCGCGAGGAGAGTAGACGATAGTTGCGACTGTCGTAGAGCATAGCATTGTCAATGCCTCGAAGGTCGGGAGTGTCGTGGTGGACATACTTATAGCCCAGCCGACGCAGTGCAGTCCCTTGGCACAGGTCGTGCATCGCCTGACTGTTCTCCACCTCTGCAAGCCCGATAATCAATGGTGCGTCAAGCGCAACGATTGTTTTGCAAAGACCGTTCAACTTCGCTTGATAGCGTTTGTAGGTCCATCGCATTGTCCCGTCGGGGGTGAATTCGTCATCGTTTGTCAGGATGTCATCCTGTGGAACAAAGAGATTCTCCGTGTTCCAGAAGGCAATGCGGAGGGCTTGCGGGTGCGCAGAAAACGGCAGCGTCAGATACAACGCTGCCGTTAGGATGATGATAGGAAGTCGTCGTTGAACCAAAACAATTAGATGTCTTACAGAAAACAAGCCGTCTACCAGAAATAATAAGTCAGCGTTACATTTGCCTTGCGGTTCCGCACGAGTGGCACAGGCAGAGCGTTGGCCTCTTCCGAAAACAGGTTGTTCATCTGGAAATAGTACGATGCAGCTAGGTTCCAGTGGTTCAATCGCATTCCCCACGACCATTGGATACCCCACGGGTGTTCATCACAGAGGGGGAGAGTGTAATCCTTTTTGTCTGTTTTCGCACCCATCAGCCAACTGTAATATACGCCGCACCCCACAAAACAGTTCATTCTGCTTTTGGGAATTTGCAGTATTAGTGATACGGGCACGGTGATGGCATCTTGGCTACACTTAAGCGAGCTTCCATAAATGTTGGCTGAATCGGGATAAAGCGAGCGTGCATGGGAGTATAAGCCCTCAACTTGCAAGGCGATATAGCCCATGTTGAGACGAGCATTCAAGCCGCCTTCGTAGCCATAGAGACGGCGTGTGTTGAAAGCAGCTTCAGTGTAGTGCAGCGCATTGCGGTTGTATCCTGCTGTAAGGCCCAGTTCAAAGAAAGGCATCCGTGCTTCATGCTTTGCAGCCAATTGCCCGGACGGGTTCATATCGGAGCTTGAAGCCATGGCGATGGTTAATTCGGATAAGTACTGCACAATACGCTCCAGTCCCTCATAGTCGATGAGTTCTGCATCGTCTTCGGGTTTGTGGTATGGTGATTTGAGGCCTGTAGTGATGGCAAGTGTGGGTATGCCCCTCTTGGCGAATGGCTCGGTGTCGGTAGCAGTGAGCATGGATGTCTCAAATTTCTTGCAGCGGATAGGCACATTCCATTGCTCTCCCAAAGCAAGTGCAGTCTTTTTGCATCCGTCCAGGGTGCCCGTGCCTTCTAGCGTCAGAGCTTTACCCTCTTTGAGCCACCCCACCATGTCAATACTCATCATCATCTTGAAACGTTTGGTGGCTTGGACGTCAAGGGTGGTGTCGCCTTTGTAGCCCAGAATTTCGCAGGTTAGGTTGTCTGCATCTTTTGCGTCGGTTAATTTTCTGGCCAATGCAGTGGAACCTAATAATCCCAGTTCCTCGCCGTCGAATGCACAAACAATGACACTGCGCTTAAGTTCGGCTTTCCGTTCCACCAGTATACGTGCTATTTCTATTACGGCAGCGGTGCCCGAAGCGTTGTCGTCGGCGCCGTTATACACTTTGTCGCCTTTCACACCGAGGTGGTCGTAATGGGCGCCAATGATGATAAATTCGTGTTTCATCACAGGGTCGCTACCTTCGATGACGGCCACAATGTTACGGAATTTGCGGTTGGAATATAAAATTCCGTAGGCCTGGTCCATTGTGTTTCCCAATGCTTTTATGTCGGACGATGCCGTAAATGGCACCATCCATGTGTCATAGAGAGGTGACAAACCTATGTTTGTATACTGTTCGACAATGTAGTTGGCGGCTTTTAATGCGTCAGCGGAGCCGCCTTCGCGTCCACGAAGCGAATCGCTGGCTAAGAAGTATATATGTTGCTTCAGCCGTTCTTGTCGTGGCGAGAAGTCCATTGTTTGTGCTTTAACTACTGGTGTCGCTATCAGCATAATCAGTGCTGAGACAATCAATGTTCGTTTCATGGTGTGTTGCGTTTTATGTTGATTTGATTGTTGTTGCCGGTTGCTTTATGGATCTGGGAACGTCGGAATGATGCCGGAAAAATTCTTTCGTATTTAGAAAAAAAGTAGCAAGCGGCTGATGGGTCGCTTGCTACCTCTTTACGCATAATACCAAGGTTTAGTATTTGTAGAAACCTTCGCCGCTTTTGCGTCCCAGCAGGCCGGCACGTACCATTTTACGCAACAGTGGGTGAGGACGGTATTTAGGATCGCCAAATTCTTTGTATAGAACCTCCATGATGGCAAGATTGACATCGTTGCCAATGAGGTCGGCTAATTCCAGAGGACCCATAGGATGGTTGGCACCTAGTTTCATACATTTATCAATGTCTTCAGCGGTGGCAATACCATCGGCGAGGATGCCCACAGCTTCGTTAATCATGGGGATGAGGATGCGGTTGACGACAAATCCTGGGGCCTCTTTCACCTCAACGGGCTGTTTGCCGATGGATGTTCCCAAATCCATGATGTATTTGCATACAGCGTCGCTGGTCATCTGTCCACGGATTACCTCAATGAGGGCCATACGGTCGGCGGGGTTGAAGAAGTGCATGCCGATGAATTGTGCTGGGCGTGAGGTGCAAGCAGCGATTTCGGTGATGCTCAGCGACGAGGAGTTGGTGGCGAAGATGGTTTCTGGCTTGCATATTTTGTCCAGTTCTGCGAACACCTCCTTCTTCAGCTGCATATCTTCCACTGCGGCCTCAATGACCAGGTCGGCATCGGCAAAGGTGCTGTAGTCGGTGGTGGTGCTGATGTTCTTCATCAAAGCGTCAGCGACATCCTGAGTCATTTTGCCTTTCTCCACCAACTTGGCATAACCCTTGCTGATAGAGCCCATGGCCTTGTCAATACTGGCCTGGGTGCGGCTTTTCATTGTGACGGGCATCTTGGCAGCGAAGGCCTTCACAATACCTTTGGCCATCGTACCGGTTCCAATAACACAAATTTTCATTTCTTTTGAGTTTTTAGAGTTATTATATAATTTATATTGTTCATTTAATTTATATGGCAGCAAGGATTATTTGCCTTCGAATACGGCTTTGCCTTTTTCGAGGAAGGCCTTCATGCCTGCCTTTTGGTCGCAAGTGGCGAAACATTTGCCAAAAAGCTTGTTCTCGTATGCAATGGCATCATCAGCAGAAAGGTCGTATTCCTCGTTGATACACTGCTTGGCGTATGCCACGGCGATTGGAGCATTGGCACAAATGCTTTCGGCCATCTCCATGGCGCGAGATATCAGGTCGGCTTGCGGGTAAACAACATTGACAAGACCGATGCGCAGGGCTTCGTCGGCTTTTATGGCACGCCCGGTGTAGATAAGCTGCTTGGCCATCCCCATGCCCACAAGTTTAGCGAGGCGGTATGTTCCGCTAAATCCAGGAATGATGCCCAGACCCACTTCGGGCTGACCAAAACGTGCGTTGTCGCTGCATATGCGAATGTCGCAGGCCATAGCCAGCTCGCAACCGCCACCCAAGGCAAAACCATTGACGGCAGCAATGACAGGTATGGGAAGGGTTTCAATCTTGCGGAACACGTCGGCACCTCTTTTACCAAAGGCCTCACCCTGTGCGGCGTCAAGGCCGGCCATCTCGGATATGTCGGCTCCTGCAACAAACGATTTCTCACCGTCGCCTGTAATGATGAGGCAGCGTATATGCAGGGGCAGGTGGTCCACATAATCGCTTATCTCGCCCAGTATAGTCGAGTTGAGGGCGTTCAAACTCTTGGGGGCGGAGATTGTCAACAGCCCTATGCCATCTTTGTATTCAGTTTTCAGATAATTATAGTTCATGGTGTGTTCTGGATTAACGCTGCAAATTTACAACAATTTCTCCATTGTGCAAAACTTTTCCTTTTTATTTTTGCAATATCAATTAATTGTGTATTTTTGCATCATCAGTTCAAAAGAGAGGAACTGGATGATTGTTGTTACAATCAGATAGATGAAGCAATATTGCTTCCAAAACCTGACCCAAAAGTCAAGCACTGATGGAAAAGCGAATAGGAACTATAACACTGCTCATTGTCGATCGTGCGCGGTCGAAAGAAATCAACGCTATTATTTCGGAGTATTCCAGCATTGTGGTATGCCGCCAAGGAGTGCCTTTTTCGGAACGTCCCATAGCTGTCATATCGCTTATTGTGGAGGGTTCCGTCAATGAGATTAACTCCATCTGCGGCAAACTCGGCCGTCTGCAGGGCGTTGAGGCCAAGGCGGTGGTTACGTCGGTGGCGTGACGTTCAATGAATAATAATTCTAAAATGACAATACTATGAAATTCCAAAATTTTATTGACCGCGACAAGCTCTATGGACTGCTGGAGAACAACGTCCCGACGGAGCAACAGGTGGATGATATTCTCAACAAGGCCCGCAAACTCAAGGGGCTCAACCTTGAAGATGTGGCTAAACTGCTTTGCGTCGAGGATGAGGCGCAGATTCAGAAAATCCTCGACACGGCGCATTACTGCAAGGAGGAAATCTATGGCAAACGCCTGGTGTTGTTTGCCCCCATCTACACGGGCAACGCTTGCGTGAACAACTGTGTCTATTGCGGTTTCCGTACCGGCAATGTGGGACTTAAGCGCAAGGTGCTCACCATGGATGAGATTGAGGAAGAGACCAAGCAGCTGTTGCGTATGGGACACAAGCGCGCGTTGCTTATCTGTGGTGAGAGCCCTCGCAACGATACGGACTATATGGTGGAGGCCATCCGCCGCACTTACGCTGCCCGCGATGAGAAGGGCAGCAGCATCCGCCGTATCAATGTGGAGTTGGCGCCGATGAGCATCGAGGATTTTGCCAAGCTTCATGCTGAGAAGATTGGTACCTACGTCTGTTTCCAGGAAACTTACGACCCTGTGGAATATGCCAAGTTCCATCCGGCCAACACACCTAAGGGCGATTACCTGAACCGTCTGACGGTGATGGACCGTGCCCAAGCTGGTGGCATCAATGACGTGGGACTCGGCGTGCTGTTTGGCTTGGTGGACTACCGTTTCGAAATCCTGGCCATCATGGAGCATGCCCGTCATCTGGAGGAAGACTGGGGTTGCGGTCCTCATACTGTCAGCTTCCCCCGCATCGAACCTGCCGAAGGTACTCCGTTTAGCCGTCCGGAGAACCTGCCGAACCCTGTCAGTGACAAGGATTTCATGAAGATTATCGCCATCATACGCATCGCCATGCCCTACACAGGCATCATTATCTCCACCCGTGAGCGTCCCGAGATGCGCGACCAACTGGTGAAATACGGTGTTAGCCAAATTAGCGCTGCCAGCGAGACGAACCCTGGCGGCTATGAGGAGAAAGGCACGGGCGCACAGTTTACCCTGGGTGACCATCGCAGTCTCGATCAGGTGATTAGTATGATGATTGACGGCGGCTACATCCCCTCGTTCTGTACCGGATGCTACCGCAAAGGCCGTGTAGGTGCCGACTTTATGGACATGGCCAAGCCCGGGCTCATCAAGGAATACTGCAAGCCCAACGCCATGTTCACCTTCCGCGAGTATCTGGAGGACTACGCCAGTCCCGAGACCAAGGCCAAGGGGCTGGCCCTGCTCAAGCAGCTGGTCAACACCTTCCCGAAAGAGGAACTCAAAAAGAAGGTGGAAGGTAACCTCTGCCAGATAGGCGAAGGCCAGCGTGACCTTTATTTCTAAGCACATTTTAGATGGGGCATCTGCCCACATCCTCGCTCCTTTTGTAGTGAAGGCGGGACCATACAGGCCCCGCCTTTGCTTTGCTCGTGTATAAGGTTGTGGAAAAGAGGTGCTTTTGTTCCCGAGATAGTCTTGGTGCACCTCCGAAAACAAACGATACGTATAGTTGGAGTAATCTATACGTATAAAATTATCAATCTATACGTATAAATG
>CACXCY010000187.1 GCA_902766265.1 uncultured Bacteroidota bacterium | reverse complement strand
CAGCGTCAGCATGACATCGCAGCGCCTGCTCATCAGCCGCACATACATACGGATATAGGCACGCACATCGGAATTGTAGGTCATCGGAATAACCGTGGGCATGGCACGCAAACGGTTGGCCAGCACCGAGTCGGGAATCATGTCGAACTCCTCGTACACCTTCGAGCCCTTGCGGTCGTAGTGCTGGTTCACCGACTTGGCATACTTGCGCAGATAATAGGAATGAAGCAAGCTGTCATAGTTGGCCACATCGCGGGTGCTGATATAGAGGATGTCGGTCTGCTGGGGAGTGATGCCCTGAGCCCGACCCGCTGTCGTGCCGATAGCCACAAAAAACACAAGAAAGACGGAAACCGAGAAGACGGAAAATATGGTACGATGACGCAATTTCATAATATTTCGCTGATTAAGTACCCTTATAAACTACAAAACATCAATTTTATTTTAGCGAGAGAAAGAAAGTTTCCCCCCCTTCATTTTTTTTCAAACTATAAGCGGTTATAAATCAAAACACATAAAAACTTATCAACAACCAAAAAAGAAGTTCATCCCGAAAACCGCCCCCGTCGGCACTGCCGATGTGGGATTTTTTGTCTACCTTTGCAAACGAAAAAACCATGTGCCCACCGACCGCCCATGACGGCAGAAAGCACAATGCAAAAGACAGACTTCTATACAGATACACATCAGTTAAACGAAAATAATAAGAATCAAGATACATTATGACTGAAAAGAAATTCACCTTGGTTATCAACCCGGGAGCCACCTCGACAAAGGCGGCCATCTACGAAGGCGAAAACGAAGTCTTCACCGAAAATCTATCCCATCCCATTGAGGAAATACAGAAATTCAAGGAAGTAGCCGACCAGTTCGACTACCGCAAGGCAGCCATCCTCGACATGCTGAAACGCCACAACGTGGGCGTTGACGAGATTGCCATCGTCATGGGTCGTGGCGGTCTGACACGTCCCTGCGAGTCAGGCACCTACCGCGTCAACGACCTGATGAAACAGGAATGCCACGACGGTATCCAAGGCAAGCACGCCTGCAACCTGGGTGCTCTCATCAGCGACTCCATCGCCCGCGAAATCGGTCTGGAATGCGCCTACATTGCCGACCCCGGTATTGTTGACGAACGTCCCGAATATGCAAAAATTACCGGTCACCCCGAATTCGACCTCGACCCCCATCGCGAAGGCGTCATCTGGCACTGCCTCAACCAGAAGATGACCGGCAAGCTCTATGCCCGCGAGCTGGGTAAGCACTATGAAGACCTCAACCTCATCATTGCCCACATGGGCGGTGGCGTGAGCGTAGGTATGCACAACCATGGCAGATGCGTGGAGGTGAACCGCGCCCTCTGCGGTCTCGGTGCATTCTCCCCCACCCGCTCGGGCTCCATCAACGCCAGCAAACTTATCGAAGTGTGCTTCAGCGGCAAATATGATATGGCCAAGGTGAAGAAGATGGTCACCGCAGAAGGCGGTTTTGTGGCCTATCTCGGCACCAATGACGCTTATGAAGTAGAAAAGAGAGCCCTTGCCGGCGATGAGAAATGCAAACTGCTTGTGGACGCTTTCTGCTATCAGGTATCCCTTGAAATCAGCCGCCTGGCAGCTGTTGTCAACGGCAAAGTGGATGCCATCATCCTCACAGGCGGTATCGCCTACAGCAAGCCCTGGATGGCGCAGATAACAGAAAAGATTGACTGGATTGCCCCCGTCAAGGTCTACAAAGGTGAGAACGAGATGCTCGCCCTCGCCATCTGTGGTTCGGAAGTCCTCAGCGGCGTTCCTGCTAAAGAGTATAAATAAAACCTTGGCAAGACCGACCCATTGGTCCTACGCAAACATATAATACAATATATAAAGATGAAGAAGCTTATCATAGCGACCATCATACTTGCCTGCGGCATTAGTGCATCGGCTCAGGATGTCGCCATCAAAAAGGGCAAGGCCACCATGACTGAAAAAGACTACCTCATGCTGAAACAGAAAGCCGCCCAGCTGGAAGAGACGCAGCGGCTGCTGACCGAAGCACAGAATAAAATCAACAAACTGGAAGCCAACCAGCAGACGGTACTTGTCACCTTTGAAGACTCGGCATCCTATGCCATCGGACAGGACATCCTCAAGAGTTGGGACCAGCAGCAACTGGGCATCAACGGCAAAGCGGCTGCCCATGCCATGCTTGACATGACTAACGGCAACTTCAAGATGACTCCCGCTGAGACACAGAACCTGCTCCAACGATTCCAACAGAACTTCGAACGTCGCCAGAAAGAGAAACAGGAAGCCATGATGGCCAGCACGCAGACGAACATCGAGGCAGGCAGGAAATTCTTGGAAGAGAATGCCAAAGACAAAGCCGTGCAAACCACCAAGAGCGGATTGCAGTATAAGATGCTTCGGAAAGGCAACGGGAAGCGCCCCAAAGCCACCAATACCGTAAAGGTGCACTATACGGGTACGCTTATCGATGGTACCAAGTTTGACAGTTCTGTGGATCGTGGCACTCCCATCGAGTTTCCTCTCAACCAGGTAATCCCGGGATGGACAGAAGGCATGCAGTTGATGGACGTAGGGTCAAAATACATGCTCTACATCCCCTACAACCTTGGCTACGGAGAGCAACCCGTAGGCGACATTCCTCCGGGATCCACCCTCATCTTCGAAGTTGAACTCCTGGACTTCAAATAGCTCAAAGCAACTGAAACACACTGTAGAGACGTGCCTCGGCGCGTCTCTACTTGTATGAACGGCAACAACCCACCCTGCAAGATGAACACATTTGGCAATATATTCCGTCTCACTACCTTTGGCGAGTCACACGGGCCTGCCATTGGTGGAGTCATCGACGGATGT
>CACXCY010000186.1 GCA_902766265.1 uncultured Bacteroidota bacterium | reverse complement strand
GCATGTACTAAACCGCCGGTTCAGTATGCTGCAACAGTGTTGCAGCCCCCAATAGCAGCGAGGCCCGCGACGTTCCGTCGCGGGCCTCTCCGTATGTAGAGCTTTTGGATAGTAGCGGTATTGCCTTAACTACCGTCTCCTTAACTACTTGGTTTAGTACATGCCGCCCATGCCGCCCATACCGGGATTGGCGGGAGCTGCGGGGGCAGGTTCCTTGATGTCGCAGAGCACGCACTCGGTGGTGAGGAGCATACCGGCGATCGAAGCGGCGTTCTCCAAAGCCACACGTGCCACCTTGGCGGGGTCGATGACACCGCTGGCAAAGAGATTCTCGTATTTCTCCGTGCGAGCGTTGTAGCCGTAGTCGGCCTTGCCGTTGCGCACTTCGTTGACGATGACGCTGCCTTCGAGGCCGGCGTTTTCGACGATCATACGAAGAGGCTCTTCGACGGCGCGACGGATAATCTCGACACCGAGTTTCTCGTCTTCGTTCTCGGGTTTAACGGCATCCAGATGCTGGGCAGCGCGGATGAAAGCAGTGCCGCCGCCAGGGATGATGCCTTCTTCAACGGCTGCGCGGGTGGCGTGCAGAGCGTCGTCGAAGCGGTCTTTCTTTTCCTTCATTTCCACCTCGGAAGCTGCGCCGACATAGATAACGGCTACGCCGCCCGACAGCTTGGCGAGACGCTCCTGGAGTTTCTCGCGGTCGTAGTCGCTGGTGGTTTTCTCAATCTGGGCCTTGATTTGGTTGACGCGGGCCTTGATCATGTCGCTGGAACCCTTGCCGCTGACGATGGTGGTGTTGTCCTTGTCGATGGTAATCTTCTCGGACTGGCCCAGCATGCTGAGGTCGGCGTCTTCGAGTTTGTAACCCTTTTCTTCGCTGATGACAGTACCGCCGGTGAGGATGGCAATGTCCTCGAGCATTTCTTTACGACGGTCACCGAAGCCAGGGGCCTTGACGGCGACAATCTTCAAGCTGCCACGCAGGCGGTTGACAACGAGGGTAGCCAAAGCTTCGCTCTCCACATCTTCTGCGATGATGAGGAGCGGACGGCCTGTCTGCACGACTTTCTCGAGCACGGGAAGGAGATCCTTCATGATGCTTATCTTCTTGTCGAAGATGAGAATGTAAGGGTTGTCGTAGGTGCATTCCATCTTCTCGGTGTCGGTAGCGAAATAAGGGCTGATGTAGCCGCGGTCGAACTGCATACCTTCGACGACCTTGACGGTGGTGTCGATACCCTTGGCATCCTCAATGGTGATGACGCCGTCCTTGGTCACTTTCTCCATTGCCTCGGCGATGATGTCGCCAATCTGGCTGTCGTTGTTGGCGCTGATGGTAGCCACTTGGCGAATCTTCTTGATGTCGCCACCCACTTCCTGGGACTGTTTCTTAATGTCGGCCACGATGGCGGCGACAGCTTTATCGATGCCGCGTTTGAGGTCCATGGGGTTGGCACCGGCAGCCACGTTCTTGAGCCCTGTGTTCACGATAGCTTGGGCGAGAACGGTGGCGGTGGTGGTACCGTCGCCGGCCTGGTCGTTGGTCTTGGAGGCGACCTCCTTGACCATCTGGGCGCCCATGTTCTCGATGCTGTCTTCCAGTTCAATTTCCTTGGCTACGGTCACACCGTCCTTAGTCACCTGAGGAGCACCGAATTTTTTGTCGATAACCACATTGCGGCCTTTGGGACCGAGGGTTACCTTAACTGCGTTTGCCAATGCGTCGACACCTTTGCGAAGCTGTTCGCGAGCGTCATTGTTGAATACTATTTCTTTTGCCATGATTTCTAAGATTTAAATGTGGTTGGTTGATTTGGCCGAGGAACTGCGACCTGCGGCTGTGGAATTTTAGATAATTGCGTAGATGTCTGATTCTTTCATAATCATATACTGCTCGCCGTCGAGCTGTATTTCGGTGCCGCTGTACTTGCCATAGAGCACTTGGTCGCCCACCTTGACGGTCATCTCGTGGTCTTTGGTGCCTTTGCCGACGGCAATGACTTTACCGCGCTGCGGTTTTTCCTTGGCGTTGTCGGGGATAATGATTCCGGAAGCGGTCTTCTGTTCGGCCTCGGCGGGCTGAATCAGGACGCGGTCTGCTAATGGTTGAATGTTCATGGTGTTTGTTTTTATTGATTTGTTTTTTTGATTAATCTTGCCCACGGTTTTCACCGTTTCGGTTCAAGAGAGCATCGAAAGTTGTGCCAAACTTGCCGATGGCACTTGAGAGTGACAAAATGTCACTTTTTTGGACAATATTGCCGCGTCATGACACCTCTAGCTGTCAGTTTATCCGTGACGAGAATGCCAGAGACATTAAAAACACGTTCACTTTC
>CACXCY010000185.1 GCA_902766265.1 uncultured Bacteroidota bacterium | reverse complement strand
TAAACTAGAGCCAAAGTAAAAGGTAAAAAGTAAAAACTAAAAACTCGACAATACTTCTTAGTTCTTAGTTCTTACTTCTCCTTTTACGCCATATTAACTTGCGTTGACATGGCTTCGGCTCGGTCTCGAGAATGAATTCTCGGACGCTCGCTTTGCGCTTTATTTCCAATACGTTCTGCTTGGGAGAAAAATTGCACTCCACGCCACTTCCTTGCCTAAAAATACACGCTGCGGGGTCGGAAATACGGGGATTTTTTATGCGTTCCTCTACGCCATATTTACTGCGTAGACATGGCTTTGGTTCGGCCTCGAGACTAAGAAGCTGTTTAAAATTAATTCAATGTTTTTCTTAAAGCATCTAAACGGCATATTTTTCTTCTTTCCTCAGTTACAATGGAACCCCATTGCGTCTTCGGAAAGAATAAAAATCTGCTCATTTATATGCATAACAAATTCCATCAATCAAATTTAAACAGCTTCTAAATTCTCGGGCGCTCACACTACGCCATATTATGGAATACGTTGACTACGTCGTCATCGTTCTCCAGACGCTCCAGCAGACCGTTGACATCTTCCTGTTCCTCAGGGCTCAGCTCGCGCATGGTCACGGGGATGCGCTCGAACTTGAAGGACTTGATTTCGTAGCCGTGGTCTTCGAGATATTTCTGGATGGGACCGTAGTTTTTAAAGTCGGCATATATCATGATGTCGTCCTCGTCGCGGAACACCTCGTCGATGTCGAAGTCAATAAGCTCCAGCTCCAGGTCATCCATATTGGTGCCCTCTTTCCACGCCACGTCGAAGCTGCATTTGCGTTCAAAGAGGAAATCGTTCATGCCCATGGTGCCCAGCTCTCCTTTGCCACGCACGAAAGCGGCACGGAGGTTGGCGACGGTGCGCGTGGGGTTGTCGGTGGCTGTCTCTACCACGATGGCGATGCCGTGAGGGCCTTTGCCGTCATATACCACCTCTTTGTAGTCGGTGGAATCTTTTGAGATGGCGCGTTTGATGGCGCGTTCCACGTTGTCTTTGGGCATGCTCTCGTTCTTGGCGGTGGCCATGAGCAGTCGCAGACGAAGGTTGCTGGACGGATCGGGACCAGAGGCCTTGACGGCCATTTCGATTTCCTTGCCGATACGGGTGAATGTGCGGGCCATGTGACCCCATCGTTTCAGTTTGCGTGCTTTGCGGTATTCAAACGCTCTTCCCATATTACTATAAGATAAAAACAAAAGCTGAGAGTTGTGTCTCCTACTTAAGCTATAGATTAGTAATTAATAATAAAATTGTTATGTCGAGCTGTCGCCAGGTTGTTGATAACTCGTTCAAGGTGCAAAGATAAACAAAAAATCGAAACCGAAATGTTTTCGTAATTTTGCAGCCAAGAAACGGCAAAGACGCTCTTATGGCACGCTATTGCATCCATTTGGCATATAACGGATTGAACTATTGCGGATGGCAGACGCAACCCAACGTCTCTTCGGTACAGCAGACCTTGGAGGAGGCGTTGTCCACCCTGCTGCGCCAAAAGACAGGCGTGGTGGGCTGCGGACGTACCGACACAGGGGTGCATGCCGAGGATTTCTATGCTCATTTCGATATCGCCGAGGATGACGGTCGTCTGCTACCGCAGCAGCTGCCGTTCAAGCTGAACTCCTTCTTGCCGTCGGACATCCGTATCTACGACATTTTCCGTGTGCCCGACAACTTCCATGCCCGCTTCGACGCTGTGGCCCGCACCTACCAGTATCACGTGTCGGACCAGCGGCTGCCCTTCCGTCAGGGGCTCTACAGCCGGATTTATTTCCGTCCCGATATGGAGCTGATGAACCAGGCGGCGCAGGTGCTGATGGAATATGAGGACTTTACGTCGTTTGCCAAGCTGCACACACAGGTGAAGACCAACATCTGCCATCTCTATCAGGCGGAGTGGAGCAGCGTGGGGGAGGAGTGGGTGTTTACCATCAAAGCCAACCGTTTCCTGCGCAATATGGTCAGGGCGGTGACCGGCACGTTGCTCGACGTGGGACGGGGTGCGTTGACCATCGACGGCTTGCGTACCATCGTGGAGCGCAAGGACCGTTGTGCCGCTGGCGTCTCGATGCCGCCGCAGGGGCTCTTCCTGACACGCGTCGAATACGATTGGAACAAAATCAACAGCATGCTATGAAATACACCGAAGTGACGTTGCATATAGCCCCCCTGGAGCCCTTCAAGGACATCCTGATATATACATTGGGCGAGGAGGGACCTTACGACAGTTTTGTGGACACTCCCGACGGGGTGAAATGCTATGTGCCTACGGAGCAATACGACGAGACGTTCCTGAAAGAAGCCGCTGCCGACATGGATTGTGCGGTGACCTACGAGGTCAACGCCATGGAGGACAAGAACTGGAACGAGGAATGGGAACGGCAGCATCAGCCGGTGTTGGTGGAGTCTGGCTCCGACGGCCATCCTTTCTGTTGGGTGCGGGCGCCGTTCCATCCCCATCGCGACGATGTGGAGTACGAGATAGAGATAGAGCCCAAGATGTCGTTCGGCACCGCCCATCATGCCACTACCTACATGGTGCTGTCGTTGTTGCGCGACGAGCCGATGGCGGGCAAGCGTGTGCTGGATATGGGCTGCGGCACCGCCGTGCTGGCTATCCTTGCTGCCAAGCGTGGGGCTGGCTATGTGGAGGCAGTCGATGTGGACGAATGGGCCTACCGTAACGCTGTGGAGAATTGTGAACGTAATGGAGTGGCGGATGTACATTGTGTGATGGGCGATGCTTCATGCCTGACGCCCGACAAACATTTCGACCTTGTCATCGCCAATATCAACCGCAATATACTGCTGCGCGACATGCCCAGCTAT
>CACXCY010000184.1 GCA_902766265.1 uncultured Bacteroidota bacterium | reverse complement strand
CTGGATATTCGGATGTTTCCAATGGGTTGTCTGTTGTCGAATTGGCTTTTGGTGCTTCCCAGAAATCAGCGCCTTTGATGCCGAGGGTGGTGGGGTCGAAATGGGGCTCATGGCCTTCTTTCTTCTGACGCTCGTAACTGCGGAGGGCTCGCAACGCTTTTGGTGAGAGCAAAAGGATGGACACAATGTTGATCCACGCCATTGTGCCGACTCCGATGTCGCCCAGGTCCCAGATAAGGCGTGCCTCTTTGATGGAACCAAAGAGCACCATGCATACCACTCCAATTCGCAGAATCCATAAGGCAATCCGTTCTTTCTTCCCTTGTCCGAGGAGATAGACGAGGTTGGTCTCAGCGTAGTAGTAATAGGCCATGATGGTGGTGAAGGCAAAGAAGAGCAGCGCAATGGAGGTGACGATGCCCGACCAGTTCTGTCCGATAAGGGTGGCTACTGCCGCAATGGTGTAGCCCACGCCGGGTTCGCCCAGTGGCACCACCGGGGAGGCATAGCGTATGGTGCCGTCGGGAAGGTAGAGGTTGTATGTTCGGCAGGCAAGAATCATGACCGCTGTGGCTGTGCAGACAAGCAGGGTGTCGACATAGACGGAGAAGGCCTGCACGAGCCCCTGTTTGACGGGGTGGCTCACTTTGGCAGCCGCTGCCACGATGGGCGCGGTACCTTGTCCGGCCTCATTGGAGTAGATGCCTCGTTTCACGCCCCAGGCAATGGTAGCCCCCAGGACTCCGCCTGTCACCCCTCGAAAATCGAAAGCGCTACGCAGCATATCCATAAAAACGCTTGGCACTTGCGGGGCGTTGCAGCAGAGTATGACAACGGACAGCAGGACATACAGGATGGCCATGAAGGGGGCGATAATCTGTGCCCAGTTGGCGATACGGTTTACTCCACCGATGACCACAAATCCCAGCAGCAGCGCCACTCCGATGCCCGCTATCCAGGGGGCAATATTGAAGGTTTGGGAGAATGATTGGGCAATGCCGTTGGCCTGCACCGGCGGCAGGAAGATGCCGCAAGCCACTACGGCACACGTGGCGAAGACAATGGCTAGCCATCGGCATCGCAGCCCTTTCTCAATATAGTAGGATGGACCTCCACGGTATTGTCCGTTGTGCTCGGTCTTGTAGATTTGTGCCAATGTGGCTTCGGTGAAAGCTGATCCTGCTCCCAGAAAAGCGACAATCCACATCCACACAATGGCTCCTGGGCCACCATAGCCGATGGCTGTGGTCACTCCTACGATGTTGCCCGTGCCTACACGGCCGGAGAGGGCCATAGCGAATGCCTGGAACGATGTGATGCCTTTTTTCTGCGTCTGGTCGGTGCTGAAAAGCAACCGTACCATCTCGCGTAAGCGGCGTATCTGCACAAAACGGGTGCCGAGCGAGAAATAGAGTCCTGCCAGAAGGCAGAGCGCCACTAATGCGGGACTCCACACCCAACTGTTGACAGCAGTTATGGCGGTTTTGAGGATGCTATTCATAAAAACAATATTGTGGCGGGACAACTAATGTCCGGCAGGAATGCAGTTGCAAAAGTACTAAAAAAAATTAAATTCGCAGCGAGAGTGTAATAATATCCCAATTTACACGATATTGGAGCAATAATAATTCGTTTTATGGCAAAAAGAATCAAGACCTTGTTGCTCCCTTTGTTGATGCTCTGTGCAACGGTGGCAATAGCACAAAGTGACGGCAGCAAGATTCTCGGCACCTACCGGGTGCCGTCTCCTTTCAATGACGATGCGGCGAATGTGAAAATCACGCAATGTGCTGACGGCACTTTCAAAGGTCAGGTCGTATGGGTGAATCGTGCCACCAACAAGGACGGTTCGCCCCGTACCGACGAGAAGAATCCCGACCCCAAGCTGCGCTCACGCAAACCTGAGGAGATTATCATGTGTTGGGGGTTGAAATACGAAGATGGCGAATGGGTTGGGGGTACTCTGTATGACCCCTATAGCGGCAAAAAATTCAACATCAAGTTCTCTCTGGCCAAGAATGGTAGCGATCTGTCGGCCCGCTACTATAAGGGGAAGCCAGCGCTGGGTATCAACGGCACGTGGAAGCGGCTGAGATAAGATGCTCCGACCTCAAAGGATGAAAGATTTTTGGTCGACCATATTCGCTTCCTGGAAGCGCACTTGCATCACCCTGTTCAAGATTCTTGTACCGGTCAGCATCATCGTGAAGGTGCTGCAGATGACAGGGTGGATAGAATATGTGGCTGTCTTTTTCGACCCCATGATGCGCTTGCTGGGGCTCCCTGGGGAAATGAGTTTGGTGCTGGCCAGTGCTGTGTTCGGTAACGTATATAGCGGGTTGCTCACCTTCTTCTCCATAGAGACGGCTGTGCCGCTTACCACTGCGCAGGTTACCATTGTCTTCGCTGCCATATTGGTGGCACACAATTTTCTGGTGGAGGTGGCTGTGACCTACAAGGCGGGATTCCGCATCATCCCTATGGTGCTGTTACGTCTGGTGATGGCGGTGCTGATGGGTTTGTTTCTCAAGTATTTCTATCTTCTTACAGGATGGTTGCAAGAACCAGCACGTCTGATTGTGGCCCCTATGGCAGGTCAAGCGTCATTGTGGCTGTGGGCTTGGGGTGAGGTCAAGAAATATGTGGTTATTGCTGCTGTTATTTTGTTGCTCATCGCTTTCCTTGAGGTGTTGAAGCGCACAGGCGTTATGGATAAATTCACCCAATGGATACGTCCGGCCGTGCGCCTTATCGGCATGAACGAATGTATCATCCCTACTACTCTCATTGGGCTCACCCTCGGTTTGGCCTATGGAGGTGCACTTATCATAGAAGAATCCAAGCGTCCCGATGTGCGTCAGCGTGATGTGGCATACTCTCTATTCCTGATGGCTATCTACCACAGTTTGATTGAGGACACCATGTTGATGGTGGCTATGGGTGGACATTGGAGCGGCATCATCGTGTTACGAACCATCTTCGCTTTCTTCATGACGTGGTTGTTTATCCGTCTTACGCGTCGCTGGAGTGACGAAAAGATGGAGAAATGGATAACCGTCCACCCGAAACAACCGGTTTTGGAGTAGCGTTGAAGAGTATTCTCTGTACGGCTGTGCGATTGTCGCCCCCGGACGTAGCAGGTTAGCTTTCTGACTGGAGATCTTCCAGAATATTCAAATAATTATGGTAGCGTTCGGATGCTATCTCACCCCGCTCGACGGCATCTCTTACGGCACATTGCGGTTCGTGCAGGTGTGTGCAGTTGGCAAAGTGGCAGTCGTGCAGTCGGTCGCGCATTTCAGGAAAGAAGTGGGAAAGCTCCTGTTTTTTGATGTCCACCATGCCGAACTCCTTGATGCCTGGGGTGTCGATGATAAATCCATCGGTAGCCGATGGTTGTTTGCCCAAAGGGAACAGCTCGGCAAACGTAGTGGTGTGTTTGCCTTTGAGTGACCATTCGCTTACCTCACCAACCTTTAGTTCCAGTTGGGGTTGTATGGCGTTGAGCAGAGCCGATTTCCCCACTCCCGAATGTCCCGTAAAGAGCGATATCCTCCCTTGCAGTTCTTGGAGCAGCTGGTTTATGCCCACCCCCGTCAGGGCCGACACTTCGTAGACGGGGTATCCAGCCCCTACATAAAGTGACTTTACCTCGTTGTGAAGCTCCCACAACTCGCTGCCCTGCTCTCCGTATAGGTCAACCTTGTTGAATACCACGGCAGCGGGAATATGATAGGCCTCGGCTGTGACCAGCAGACGGTCGATAAATCCTGTCGATGTTCGGGGGAATCCCAGGGTGGCCACTACAAAGAGACGGTCGATGTTGGCGGCTATGACGTGTGTCTGTTTCGACAATTTGGTGGCTTTGCGCACAATGTAGTTCTTGCGGTCGCACACATCGTCGATTACCCCTGTGCCGTCAGCCATCAATGTGTAGTTCACTATATCGCCTACCGCCACGGGATTCGTTTGCCGGTTTCCCCTCAAACGATACTGACCCCTCAGCCGGCAGTCCACCACAGCGCCGCCATCTTCCGGCAGTATTTTGTACCAGCTACCCGTAGTGCGTATCACAAGCCCTCTCATATCGACAATAACGCTGTTGGTGTTTTTTTCGTGTGTCTGTTGGTGGCAAGGATGTCGTCCGAAAATGAAAAAATGAGCAAAAAGAGAGATTTTCTTTGCCAATTCGAAAAATGTCCGTATCTTTGCATCGTCTTTTTGAGAGGTGATAACGTCAGATTAATCTCTCATGCAAGAAGATAAGAGATCTGTTAGCTCAGTTGGTTTAGAGCGCTTGCTTGACAGGCAAGAGGTCAACAGTTCAAATCTGTTACAGATCACGAATCCGTAAATAGTTTTTTTACAGAGTAACATAGAAATCGCTCCTTTTCGACAGAGAAAAGAGAGCGATTTCTGTTTCGTTATTTCCAATGGCTGGTCGCAGGGTTCCGTCATTTGTGTGGAACAACAAAAGCGGCGGTAGCAATACCGCCGCTTGGTACCCCCTGGGGGAATCGAACCCTCATCAAAGGTTTAGGAAACCTCTATTCTATCCGTTGAACTAAGGGGGCTGTTGTCGACATGGGCCGACGTTATTTCAGTGTTCGTTTGACTTCTATGATTTCGTATGCCTCTACGATGTCGCCGACCTTGATGTCGTTAAAGTTCTCGATGTTCAAGCCGCAGTCCTGTCCTGCGACCACCTCTTTGACATCGTCTTTGAAACGCTTGAGGGAGGCCAGTTTGCCAGTATAGACCACAATACCGTCACGGATGACGCGTACGTTGTGGCTGCGGTTGATTTTGCCGTCCAGACACATGCAGCCGGCGATGGTACCCACTTTGGAAATTTTGAAGGTCTCGCGGATTTCGAGGTTGGCTGCAATCTTTTCTTGTGTGTCGGGTGCCAGCATACCCTCCATGGCGTCATGAAGTTCGTTGATGGCGTCGTAAATAATAGAATAGAGACGTATCTCGATGTTGTGTTCTTCGGCATTTTTGCGGGCCTGTACGGAGGGGCGCACTTGGAATCCGATGATGATGGCGTTAGAGGCCTCGGCCAGCAGGATGTCGCCTTCGGTAATCTGTCCCACAGCTTTGTGGATGATGTTGACCTGAATTTCCTCGGTAGAGAGTTTGATCAGGGAGTCGGACAATGCCTCTACCGAGCCGTCCACATCACCCTTGACGATGAGTTTGATTTCGTGGAAGTCGCCCAAAGCACGACGACGGCCAATCTCATCAAGACTGACGCGTGTGGTGGTGCGAAGTCCTTGTTCGCGCGCCAGCTGCTGACGTTTGGAGGCGATGTCCTTGGCCTCCTTTTCGTTCTCCATCACGTTGAAGGTGTCGCCTGCCTGGCAAGCGCCGGTGAGACCGAGAAGCAACACGGGTTGTGAAGGTCCGGCCTCTTTCACTATCTGGTTACGCTCGTTGTACATGGCTTTGACACGACCAGGGATGGGACCGGCCACGATGGGGTCTCCCTGACGGATGGTACCGTCCTCGACAAGCAGCTTGGCAACATATCCGCGTCCTTTGTCGAGTGAGCATTCCAGCACAGTGCCTTTGGCGCGTTTGTTGGGATTGCCTTTGAGGTCTAGCATTTCGGCTTCAAGAAGCACCTTCTCAAGCAGCAGATCCACGTTGACGCCCTTCTTGGCACTGATGTCCTGGCTCTGGTATTTGCCGCCCCATTCCTCGACAAGGAGGTTCATCTGCGACAGTTCAGTCTTGATACGGTCGGGGTCGGCACCGGGTTTGTCGATTTTATTGATGGCAAAGACGATGGGGACGCCAGCGGCCTGTGCATGGTTGATGGCCTCAATAGTCTGGGGCATAATCTTGTCGTCGGCAGCGATGACAATAATGGCGATGTCTGTCACCTTGGCACCACGGGCACGCATAGCGGTGAAGGCCTCGTGACCAGGAGTGTCGAGGAAGGTGATTCTGCGACCGTCGTTCATAGTCACCTCATAGGCACCGATGTGCT
>CACXCY010000183.1 GCA_902766265.1 uncultured Bacteroidota bacterium | reverse complement strand
TGTCCGAGCGCATCCTCTCCCGTTATGGCAACACGCCTGAGGGCATGGCGCAGAGTGCCATTGAGTTTGCCCAGGTGTGCCGCGAACAGGATTTCGACAAGTTGGTGTTTTCCATGAAGGCGAGCAATGTCAAGGTGATGGTGCAGAGCACCCGTTGTTTCGTCGAGAAGATGCATGCCATGGGGATGGATTACCCTATTCATCTGGGCGTCACGGAGGCAGGCGATGCCATGCAGGGGCGTCTCAAGAGTGCTGCCGGTATAGGTGCGCTGCTTGTTGACGGCATTGGCGACACGATTCGTGTCTCCCTCACCGAAGATCCTGTGGCGGAGATGCCTGTGGCTTACGACATCCTGCAGGCCGTCGGCGCCCGCATTACCAAGGCCGAGTTCATCGCCTGTCCCTCTTGTGGACGCACGCAGTACGACATACAGGAGGCGTTGCAGCGCATCAAGGCACGCACATCGCACCTGAAGGGAATCAAGATAGGTGTGATGGGCTGCATCGTCAATGGTCCCGGCGAGATGGCCGATGCCGACTACGGCTACGTGGGCAGCGGAGCCGGAAAGATTACCTTGTATAAAGGTCGCGAAGTGGTGCGTCGCAATGTCGACCAAGCCGATGCCGTCGAGGAGCTTGTCAACCTCATCAAAGCCAACGGCGACTGGGTGGACGCGTAGCCCTCGCTATTGTAGCGCTATCGTTATTTGACCGAAGTCGAAGTGCGTACGCCGGTTGAAGTGCTGGTGCTGCCGCTTCCGCTGTTGTTGTTGGAGGTGGAGCCGGTCTTTTTCTCCAGCGTGATGTATTTGGGCGACTGGACAACGGTGCCCGCCACGTTGACGGAGGGCTTGATTTTGATGGCCACTTTGCTGGATGTGCCGTCGTTGGAGAAGCTGTTGACAAACTTCTTGAGCGACTCGATGCCGTCTTTGGAGAACATGCTGTAGATGTCGGCGTTGACAGACAGAGGCACCGCGGTGGTATTGTTGGGGGTGATGTTATAGGTCTTGTTGCTGTTGCCGTTGGCGAACTGAGTGCCGTCAATCTCACATATCCAGTCCATGGCGGTCAGCGAGGCCTGTTGTGTCGTGGGGTTGGTCACGTTGACGTTGACATCCATGGAGAGTGGCACCTTCTTGCTGAGCAGAGCGGCCGAGAGTTTGACGACATCGGTGGCCGTGATGTTGCCGTTGCAGGCGTTCTTCACATTGACGCCGGCAATATAGACGTTGCTCACATTCTTGAGGTCATAGGTGCAGTTGGCCAGGTTGGCCACGCTGGAGAGGTCGGAGAGAATGCCCGTCAGGATTTCGCAGGAGGTGAGCGAAGCCGAGAGCAGCGCGACGGCGAGGAACAGACGTAAGAAATGCTTTTTCATAGTTGTATGATTCTGTTATGTTTCTATTGATAATGTTGTTTGTTTCACGAGTCGGTGAGTTTGCAAAGGTACAAAAAAATCCCGCAACGGCAAGAACCTAAAGCAAGATTTCAATAATTTAGCACGACATTTGCGTGGCCGGCACGATAGAGAAAACTCATCAATATAATCAAAACTGTTTCAAAATACCATCTCCCAATCGGGCCGAAGAACGACCCGATTAAGCAGTGTTGTTCAATGTGTTTGAAACGTTAAATTTTAACAATTGGTGATTTTTGCTCATAGTATTGATTGTCAATATAATAAGTACCCTGTCAGTTACTTGCTAGTAACTTGCTAGTAACTTGACAGTAACTTGTCAGTAACAAAAAATAGGCGTTTTTGAGCCCGAAATGTTAAAAACATACGCCATTAGCCCTATGCCGTTTAACATTATCCCCATGAGCTGTGCGAGTCCTTGGGTGGTCATCTCGTAGGGGCTATATTTCCGTCTTGACGGTGGTGGAGTTTGTCTGTGCGGAGGAATTCATGAAAGACTTTTCAAGAATAATTGTCCCCAATATTGACTTTTTTCGTACCTTTGTAAATTCAATCGTCCGTTTATTATTAATAAAACTATATATAATCAAATCGTTATGCAAGACAACAAGTCAACAGACACCGCCGTTTCTGCTGCTTCGGGCGGCGAAAAACAGCTCAACTTCCTTGAAGAGATTATTGAACAGGGACTGAACGAAGGAACCTACAAGAGCATTCTCACCCGCTTCCCCCCCGAACCCAACGGCTATCTGCATATCGGTCACGCCAAGAGTATCTGCATTAATTTCGGCCTTGCCCAGAAGTATGGCGGCAAGACAAACCTGCGTTTTGACGACACCAACCCCGTGAAGGAGGACACCGAATATGTCGACGCCATCCAGGAAGACATCAAGTGGTTGGGGTTCCGCTGGGCCGGAGTCCACTATGCATCCGACTATTTCGACCAGCTCTACATGTGGGCACAGGAGCTTATCCGCAAAGGTCTGGCCTATGTTGACGACCAGACACTGGATGAAATCCGTCAGAACCGTGGCACGGTGACTCAGCCAGGCAAGGACTCTCCCTACAGAAACCGTAGCGTGGAGGAAAACTTGGACCTCTTTGAGCGTATGAAGAATGGCGAATTTGCCGATGGAAGCAAGGTCCTGCGTGCCAAGATAGACATGACCAGCCCGAATATGATGTTCCGCGACCCCATCATGTACCGCATTCTTCATGCTCACCACCACCGCACGGGCGACAAGTGGTGTATCTACCCGATGTACGACTATGCTCACGGACAGAGCGACTCCATTGAGAATATCACCCACTCCATCTGCACCCTTGAGTTTGATATCCATCGTCCGCTTTACGACTGGTTCATCCAGCAACTGGGCATATTCCCGTCACACCAGTATGAGTTTGCCCGCCTCAATATCAACTACACGGTGATGTCGAAGCGCAAGTTGTTGCAACTGGTGAATGAGCACTACGTCAGCGGTTGGGACGATCCCCGGATGCCGACCATCTGTGGATTTCGTCGTCGTGGCTATACGCCAGAGAGCATCCGCAGCTTCTGCGAGCGTATAGGTGTGGCCAAGCGCGACAACGTCATAGACTACTCTCTGCTGGAATTCTCGCTGAGAGAGCATCTCAACAAGGTGGCGCAACGTCGGATGGCGGTACTCGATCCAATCAAGCTGGTGATAGACAACTATCCCGAAGGACAAGAAGAGATGCTTACGGCAGTCAACAATCCGGAGGACGCCGATGCCGGCACGCGCCAGGTCCCATTCTGCAGGGAGCTCTATATCGAGCGTGACGACTTCATGGAGAATCCCCCCAAGAAGTACTTCCGTTTGAGCCCCGGCAGCGAGGTGCGCCTCCGTTACGCTTATTTCGTCACCTGCCAAAGTGTGGAGAAAGATGCCGATGGGCGTATCACCTGCATTCATTGTACCTACGACCCGGCCACCCGTGGCGGCGATTCCCCCGATGGGCGCAAAGTGAAAGGCACCATCCATTGGGTGAGCGCCAAACATGCCATCGAGGCCGAGGTGCGGCTCTTCGACCGTCTTTTTGCCACCGAGTGTCCCGACGAGGTGACGGAAGGCAAGACCTTCCTGGACAACCTCAACCCCGACTCGCTTCATGTGTTGCAGCATTGCCAGCTGGAGCCCTCCCTCGCAACGGCGGCTATGAGAGAGAACGCAGAGACAGGCATCATGGAGCCCGACCGCTTCCAGTTTGAGCGCATGGGCTACTTCTGTATCGACAAGGACAGCACTCCCGAACACCTGGTATTCAACCGTTCCTGCACGCTTAAAGACAGTTGGGCTAAAATCAAGTAGTATCTACTGTTGTGAATCATCATCCTACAAAACACCATAACACTTCAACGCTATGAGAGTAACCAAGAAATTTCAGTCACATACCCACATCTATTTCATTGTTGTGGGGTTGCTGCTGCTCATTATCAGCGGTTCCTTCCTGACAGAAGGCATGTCGTTGGTTGGATTGGAAAACGGTATCAACGCCCGAGGCATCTACAGCGCGGGACATTACGTTGACTTCTGGCTACCTTCAATGACGGTGGGAGAGGGGTCGTTGACCAGCCATGCCTATATGCCGTTGGGTTATTACCTTGAAAACTGGGTGATGAAACTGGTTGGCGATTCGTACATCTTCGACAAGCTGTATTCCATGGTCCTTTTCATCATCTGTCTGCTGCTCATAGTGAGGATATGGGTCTTGGTAGGAAACTCGCGTCGCACGGGCTGGCTCCCCATATTGTTCTGGATGCTGGCGCCTGTGGTGACGCGGACGGCTACGGACAACCTGCTGGAAACGCCACTCACCATCTTTGTGCTCATGTCGGTATGCAGTCTGCTGCACGGCTATAAGGTGCGGCGCGAAGCGCGTAAGTATGCAGAAGAACATCCCGACAAACCCCGTCCGTGGCTTCGGTATCTGTATAGCTTTCTGTGGGCCATTATGTCTTCCATTTGGATGTCGGTGGCTTTTATGGTTAAAGGATTCTCGGGCTTATATACAGCCGCTATGCCGCTTATTTTCTGGCTTTTCGGTCAGCACGAAAAGATTTTATACCCCATTATCGACACTTTGCTTATTGTGGCAACATGGGTTGGTGGGGGTGCGCTGCTGATATGGCTTACCCCCGGCGTCCAACCGGCAGTCAAGGGCTATGTGCGTCATCAATTTATGGATGGCATGTTGTATGGGCAGACGGTATCAAGTCACTTCTTCATTCTGAACGAACTGGTCTTGCAGATGCTGGTTCCTGTAATCGTGCTTGTCGTTGTGAGCATTGTCCGTCTCAGGAAGAATCACTACGCACAATATGTTTTATATTGGAGACATAAAGAAAAGCTGTCGAGCGATGACCTTCGGAACTCTCGTCTGACGTGGCGTTTCTTCTGTCTGGGTATGGCTGGTGTGGTTCCGATTCTGTTCACGTTAAAGCAGCAAGACTACTATCTGGTATCCATGTTGCCCATGTTTGCCATAAGCTCCGCTTGTTTTGTCAACAATATTGCAGTGGCTCGTATGAGTGCTATCAAGCCGGTGGCCAACCAGATTCTCTCTACCATTGCCATTATTGTTATGACCACAGCGATAGTCCTTAACCTCTCCAGTATCTCCAAGGTGTCGAAAGATGCCGACTTGATAAACGATATGCATCAGATTCTGCCGTTACTGCAGGAAGGCGAGGTGGTGTCGGTGACGCCCGAGTTGGCTGCCGACCATACAGCAGCCAGTTATTATATGCGCTACAAGAGCATTACTTTCGACACTGCTCTCACTCACGAGCACATGATGTCGCTGTTCTCCGATGTGAAGCGACTCAATATCCCCACCTCCTATATTAAGGTGAAACTGCCTACAAAGCTTTATCACGTGTATCGTGCGGTGCCTAAATTAGAGCAGTTGGCCGATTCGCTGGCTACGGTGGAAAGAATAGCCGCAAAGAACAAGGCCGATTCTATCAAGGCGGAGCAATTGCGACCTCATCTCAATATGGATGAAGAATGAAAAGATTACACAAAACTATATAAGCACTAATCAATGAAAATATCATACAAATGGTTGAAAGAGTATGTTGACACTACTCTTACTCCCCATGAGTTGGACGATTTGCTGACTTTCTCCGGTTTGGAAATCGAAGGTGTGGAGAAAGTGGAAACTATCAAAGGTGGCTTGGAACATGTGGTTATAGCCCAGGTGAAGACCTGCGTGCCTCATCCCGACTCCGACCATCTGCATATCACTACCGTCGATGTTGGCGGATTTGAGCAACAGGAACCTCGTTTGCTCGATATAGTCTGTGGGGCTCCCAACGTGGCTGCAGGCCAGAAGGTGGTGTGCGCCACCATCGGCACGCAGATATGGACTTCCGATACGGAATATTTTGAAATCAAGAAATCGAAAATACGCGGTGCGGTGAGCGAGGGTATGCTCTGTGCCGCCGACGAACTGCAGCTGGGGTCCGACCATGACGGCATCATGGTCCTGCCCGATGACGCTCCGGTGGGTATGCCGGCCAAACAGTATTTCAATGTAGAGGAAGATTATACGCTTGAGGTGGCCATTACAGCCAACCGTTCGGATGCGACATCCCATATCGGTGTGGCACGCGATGTGGTGGCTGTGCTGAACACTCGCAATCATGCCGGTGTCCATATCAAATGGCCGGAAGCGCCTGTAGCCAAGCCGACGGCCCAAGGGACACCTATCCGTGTCAGTGTGGAGAATGCTGAGCTCTGTCCGCGTTATACGGGACTCACCATTCGTGGCGTCAAAGTGGCAGAGAGCCCTGATTGGCTGAAGAACAAATTACGTACCGTGGGTATTCGCCCCATCAACAATATTGTTGACGTTACGAATTTTGTGCTGATGGAGGTGGGGCAACCTCTGCATGCTTTTGATGCTGACAAGATTGACGGCGGCGAAGTTATTGTCAAGACGGTGGCGGAAGGTACCAAGTTTGTCACGCTGGACGGTGTGGAACGTACGCTTTCCGACAAAGACCTGATGATTTGTTCCCAACAGGAACCGATGTGCATAGCGGGTGTGTTCGGTGGACAGAAATCGGGAGTGACTATGCAGACAGCCAACGTGTTTCTTGAAAGCGCATATTTCAACCCTGTGAGCATCCGCAAGACTTCCAAGCGTCACACATTGAAGACAGACGCATCGTTCCGCTACGAACGTGGCTGCGACCCCAACATCACCGTGTGGGCTATTCGTCGTGCCGCTTCGCTCATCCAGCAATTGGCTGGCGGCGAAATATGCGGCGACATGGTCGACATCTATCCTAAGACTATCGACCGGGCAGAGGTTGATATCAATTTCCAGCGTGTATTCAACCTTATAGGAACGCAGATACCATTGGATGCTGTCCGCACGGCATTGACCTCGCTTGACATTGAAATTGTGAGTGAAGACAAAGACGGTATGCGTCTCCGCATCCCCACATGCAAGGTCGACGTCTATCGGGAGTGCGATGTGGTGGAGGAAATCATGCGTATCTACGGCTACAACAACATCACTTTCGATGAGCGTCTCAATAGCTGTCTTTCCTATGGAGAGAAGCCCAATCCGCGCAAAATCCAGAATATCGCGTCCGATTTCCTGACATATAATGGATTCAGCGAGATTATGAACAACTCGCTCACGAAGTCGTCGTATTACGAAAACAATCCCGACTTTGACGCCCATCGGTCTGTGGTTATCCTCAATCCGCTTAGCAAAGAGCTTAATGTCATGAGACAGACGCTGCTCTATAGCGGACTGGAGTGTATAGTCCACAATCTCAACCATAAGATACCTAACCAGAAGCTTTATGAGTTTGGCCGTGCTTATTTCCATAATCCGGAGAATAGCGACGATGTGCAGGTGACCAAACGCTACACGGAGGTGATGCATCTCAGCATCTTCATGACTGGTGCCGAGGTTCCCGAGAACTGGAAGCTGAAGGATATGCCTACGGATTTCTATTATCTCAAAGCCCATGTAATAAATATCCTCCGTCGGTTGCGTATTCCTATGTCGCGCCTCCAATTGGTCACTGCTACCGAGAAGTTCTACGACGATGGTATCGCCTTGGTCTTCAAAGACAGCCACAAGCAACTTGTCTCACTGGGCCGTCTGTCGCAGGCAACGTTGAAGGCGATGGATTGCAAACAGGAAGTCTTTTATGCAGACTTTGACTGGGATTTGTTCATGAAGTCTTTGCCCAACAAAGAGGTCACCTATACCGAGGTGCCGAAGTTCCCGGAAGTGCGTCGCGACTTGGCGTTGGTGCTGGACAAGGGAGTCACCTTCGCCGAAATCGAGAATGTGGCTCGCCAGACAGAGAAAAAGCTGCTCAAGCAGGTCAGCATCTTCGATGTCTACGAGGGTAAAGGCATTGCAGGAGGTATGAAATCGTATGCTGTCAGCTTTATCCTTCAAGACAATGAGAAGACGCTTAACGACAAGCAGATTGAGGCAGTGATGGCCAAGCTGCAGAAGAATCTGGAGAGCCAATTGGGTGCCAAGATACGCAGTTAATGTCAATCTGATTAGTTTCGATAGTTGTGGAAAAGTATCCGGTCAAAATATTGTTGGCGTTGATAGAGAGCATAAAAGGAAATCGAGATTTCTTTAAATGGCTCTTGGACAACGGCTATCCAGAGTTGGCTGCCTTTTCCAACTCGGTGAGGGGCGACCGTTCCGCGCAGGACTTTCTGGTGAAATCCGGCAAGGGATGGCTTGCGGTTCTCTCGGAAGCTGTCGACGGAGATGACAAGGCCCGTATATGGATAGGTCGCCACTGCCACAAAGTCAACCTGATGTTCGCCCTGGCCTGTCGCAAAGAAGAGCAGGCGTTGGCTTGGTTGGCTGGCCACGATTTGAAGATATTCATCATGATGGCCAAAGAGGTTGCTGTGGTGCTCGACACTCAGGCCACCGAGAATGCGGGGCCTTATGTTATGCATTTCTAATTATCTATAATACGTCGGGAGACGTGAATTATTCAAAACTATTCTAATGGAAGACAATTATCAGAAACCAGCAAGAGGACGCCGTGACGGCGCCAATGGCAGAAACAACCAATCCACTCGCCGCTTCCGCCAGGAGCGTCCTTTCAATGGGAATGCTGATGGCAACCGTGCAGACCGTGACGAGCGTCGCGGCTACAAACGTCACAACGGTGACGATTCCGATGGTCGCCCCTATCGTGGCACGGGACGGGGAAACAGTGACCGTCCGTATCGTGGCCATTGGGACGACAACCGTGACGTCGACCGTCCGCGTCGTGGCTACAATGGAGAAGGCGATGACCGCAAGAACCGTGCATCCAGATTTGACGGTCGCAATCCTAAAGGTTTTTTCAAGAAAAAAGCAGTTGCAGGTGCGTCGGCAGGGGCATCGTCGGCTCCCAATGTACCCACCCATGCGTCGAAAGGTCTTATCCGGCTCAACAAATACATCTCCAATGCTGGCATCTGCTCCCGTCGCGATGCCGACAAGCTTATCGAAGCTGGTAGTGTGATGGTCAACGGAGAGATCGTCACCCAGATGGGCTACCTGGTCAAGGAGGGCGACGTGGTCACCTACGACGGCCATACGCTCAAGAGCGAAACCAAGCGTTACATATTGCTCAACAAGCCCAAGGGTTATATCACGACCCTTGAGGATCAGCAGGGGCGTCAGACGGTGATGGAGCTGGTCGAGGGTGCTTGCAGGGAACGTATCTATCCCGTGGGGCGTCTGGACCGCAATACCACCGGCTTGCTGCTCTTCACCAACGATGGCGAGCTGTCCAAGAAACTCACCCATCCCTCTTCGGGAGTGTATAAGGTGTACCAGGTGGAGGTGGACCATCCGGTGACGCGTGAGGATATGCAGAAGATGCTCGATGGCATTGAGCTGGAAGACGGCCCAATCCATGTCGACGATGTGCAATATGCCCAGTCGTCCGACCATGCTGGCATCGACAAGCGTATTGTCGGTGTGCAGCTCCACAGCGGAAAGAACCGCATTGTGCGCCGCATCTTTGAGTCGCTCGGCTATACGGTCCACAAACTTGACAGAACAGTCTTTGCTGGGCTGACCAAAAAGGACTTGCCGCGCGGTCGCTACCGTGAGTTGACTGAGAAGGAGGTTGGCTTTCTGAAAATGATATGACGGTGTTAGGATGCTTTTCAATTGAAACAAAAACTACTACAATGAAAAAAATATGCTACGCGTTGCTGGTGGCCTGTCTGCTCTTGACGGGCTGCAACAAAGACAACAACAAGGATAACGGCAGCAATGAACTTGGCGATGCCAAGTATTTCGTCAACGTCACCGATGTGGTGCCCGACGTCATCCTTGAAATCCGCTATTTCAGCACCTACAATTTTGTGGGTTCTCGCATCGACGGCTACCTGCAGCCCACGGCGCTGCTGCTTCGCGAGGCGGCCGACAGTCTGCGCGCCGTCAGCGATGACCTGAAGTCGCAGGGCTACCGGCTGAAAATCTACGACGCCTACCGTCCGCAGACGGCTGTCGACCATTTCGTACGTTGGGGACAAGACTTGGGCGACACGACGATGAAGCGTTACTTCTATCCCAATGTGGACAAGAGCCGCCTGTTTGAACTGGACTATATCGCCACCAAGAGCGGACATTCGCGTGGCGCCACGGTCGACTTGACCCTCTTCGACATGCGTAGCGAGAAAGAGGTGGACATGGGCGGCACCTTCGACTGGTTCGGTCACGAAAGCCATCCCGACTGCGGCGGAGACCCC
>CACXCY010000182.1 GCA_902766265.1 uncultured Bacteroidota bacterium | reverse complement strand
TAGAAAAAGAAACACGCTACTTGAAATGAATAACAGATACTACATTTACGAAGTTTCTCTAAATAGTAGTTCAAAAATACTGAATTTCGATTTTGACGCAGACAGAATAGATAAATAACAAGGTGCTCTCTCGTTTTTGATAGCATGTATCCTCTTCAACTAACACAATAATACCGATATAATACAAACACAAGTAAATCATATTATTAGTATCTCACATTGGTCGCCAATTATTTATGGCAAGTGCTTAAGTTTTTTTTACAGAAAACGCTTAATTCCAGCATTTTCTATATTCAGAAGCGATTGCCGCTCCAACTCTGATGTAAGTCTGATGTAACTCTGACCTAAGTCTGACTTAAGTCTACTTAAGCCCGACTTTGAAATCCGCCTTCCGAAATGGACGTACAAACGCATTTCACGTTCTACGTTCTACATTCTACCTGCGGCTCCTATCCTCCCAAAAGACAGAAACCGTGGGATGCTCTCCGGCTTTTCTCCACCTTCTGCGGGAGATTCCGAAGGGTGTGCAGAAAAAGTTGGGCTCCCAAACAATATTGCAGCAAATTGTCGTTATATAAGATACGCAGCCACGCGCCTGTGCGACGATAAACGAGAGAGGAGGCGACGCCCGACTGCCTACAACAAACAAAGACCAACTACGAATGGACAATTCCCTACGGAACAACAAAGTGCTGATTGTCTACACGGGAGGCACTATCGGCATGGTGCAGGACGAAAACGGTTCGCTGCACCCTTTCGCTATGGATCGCATCCTCGATGCCGTACCGCAACTGCAGCACACCAACTACGGCATTGACTCTTGCCAGCTGGACAACATCATCGATTCGTCGAACATGACGCCCTCATTCTGGGTGGACATCGCCAACATCATCGAGAGCCGCTACAACGACTACGACGGTTTCGTGGTGCTGCACGGCACCGACACAATGGCCTATACGGCATCGGCGTTGAGCTTTATGTTCCAAAACCTGACCAAACCCATCGTCCTCACCGGCTCGCAACTGCCTCTGGGCATGCTCCGCAGCGACGGCAGGGAGAATATCATCTGCGCCCTTGAGATTGCCGCCACGCAGCAGGCCGTCATCCCCGAAGTGTGCATCTTCTTCGAGAGCCACCTCTACCGGGGAAACCGCAGCACCAAGGTGAGTTCCGAGAATTTTGACGCCTTCAACTCGTTCAACTACCCATCGCTGGCCAAAGCCGGCATCAGCATCAGTTACAAACAGCACCTCATGCTGCCCATGCCCACGGAGACGATGACGGTACGCAAGGTCTTCGACACCCGCATCGCCGTCCTCAAGCTCTTTCCCGGCATCACGCCCGAAGTGGTGCGCTCACTGCTGGGCACTCCCGACCTGCGCGGCGTGATTATCGAGACCTACGGCAGCGGCAACGCCCCCACTGAGAAATGGTTTATCGACGCGCTACAGGATGCCATCGATCGCGGAATCGTCATCCTCGATGTCACCCAATGCAAGGCCGGTGCCGTGAAACTCAAGCAGTATGCCGCCAGCTGCGACCTTGACCGCATCGGCATCATCGGCGGACACGATATCACCATCGAGGCCGCTGTGACGAAACTGATGTACCTCCTGGGCGTATGCGGCGACGATACAGCCACCGTGAAGCGCCTCTGCTCCACCTCGCTGCGAGGAGAACTGACCGCCTGACATTCATGCCTACACAATACCAACCACCATTTCTACGACACAAAACATGACTTCACTCGAACAATTTGCACAAGGACTCGAATCACAGCGCATACTTATTATCGGCGACGTGATGGTCGATTCCTATATGTGGGGCGAAGTGACCCGCATCTCACCCGAGGCCCCTGTGCCCATCGTCTCCATCAACCACCGCGAGAACCGTCTGGGCGGTGCCGCCAACGTGGCACTCAACATCCGCTCGCTCGGCGCCAAACCTATCATCTGCTCCGTTCTCGGCAACGACGACGAAGGCAAGGTGTTCCAGCAGATACTCTATGACCACGATATGGACAAACGGGGCGTCATCACCTCCGACAACCGCATCACCACGGTAAAGACGCGCGTCATCGGCAACAAGATGCAAATAGTGCGCGTGGACGAGGAAATCACCTCTCCCCTGTCCGAAGCCGACGAGGACGAGCTACTGGACCGCGTGAGACGCATATTCAAGACACTGCCCATTAATGCTGTCATCTTCCAAGATTACGACAAGGGCAATATCACCCCACGCATCATCGACGAAATCACCACGCTGGCCAACCACCGCAACGCCCTTACCGCCGTCGACCCCAAACACCGCAACTTTGCCTCTTTCCACGATGTCACGCTCTTCAAACCCAATCTCAAAGAGTTGAAGGAGGGCCTCAATATCGACATCGACGAAAGCTCCCCCGAAACCATGAAGCGCGACCTCGACAACGCCGCCCGTATGCTCTACGAACGCCAGCATATCTCCATCGTGCTCATCACTCTGTCGAGCAAAGGCGTGTATGTCTGCGACTTCCGCAATAACACTCCCAAATCCTCCATCATCCCCGCCCATCTGCGCTCCATCAGCGACGTGAGCGGCGCCGGCGATACTGTTATCAGCGTCGTCACCCTGGCCCTCTCGCTGGGATTGGATGTGGAGACCGCCGTGAGTTACGCCAATATGGCCGGCGGCATCGTCTGCGAACAGGTGGGTGTGGTGCCCATCGACCGCGAACGGCTGCTGCAAGAGTTGTCCGAATAAAACATATACACAGAGAACATTGAAACGCCTCCTGCTGATAGCTGCCCTGATTGTCGCGGTGCCGACAAGTGCACAGGTGAACAACCTGGCCAATTTCGACCGCGAACTGATGCATTACGGCATCCAGGTGGGCTATACCCAATCCAAATTCGACATCGGCTACACCGACGACGAATCGGTTCGGGAAGTGCTGCAGGGAGTGAATTCATACTACAGCGCCGGCTTCCATATCGCCGTTATCGCCGATATGGCGCTGTGCCCATACGTAAGCTTGCGCTCCGCACCAGGACTCACGCTCATCAACCGCAACGTCACC
>CACXCY010000181.1 GCA_902766265.1 uncultured Bacteroidota bacterium | reverse complement strand
CGGTAGGCGTCGCGACCGGCGAGGTTGTCCTTGTTGGCATAGATAAAGATATTCTCGCCTTTCTTGTCGAACTGGATGAAGCCCTCGACCTCATACTCACCCTTGGTCACCTGCTTGACGAGGGTGCCGTCGAGGTTATAAAGATACAGGTGCTTGTAGCCGTCACGCATACTAAACCAGAGGAACTGGTCACCCTTGGGGGTGAAAATCATGGGGTCGCAAGGCTCAACATAGCGGGGGTTCGTCTCCTCGAAGAGCACCTTCATAAAGTTGCCCGTGGCCGCGTCGTATTGCTCGAGCCACATGTGGTTCTGCTCGCGGTTCACCTTGGCGATGAACACATACTTCTCGTCGGGACTCCATGCAATGTTGGTGAGGTACATCTCACGTTCATGCACCGTGGTGTCGCGGGCGGTGTTGAGGTAGACAAGCTTCTCGGCCGTGCAGTCCCACACGCCCACCGTCACCTCGTGGCTCTTCATGCCGGCCATGGGGTACTTGATGTTGCGCACCTCGGCCTCGCGGGCCTTGGTGTCGACGATGGGATAGTCCTCCACCATGCTCTGGTCCATGCGATAGAAGGCCAGACGGCTCTGCTTGGGCGACCAAAACAAGCCGCCATTGATGCCGAACTCATTGCGGTGCACGCTCTCGCCGAGGACAATATTATATCCGTCGCCGCGCTCCACCAGCTTGCCGTCGACGTAGAGTTTGCCTTCTTTCAGCTCGACGCGTTCCTCAAGCTTGGGGTCATGGCTCTTCGGCTTGCGCCAGTCCTGCTGCTCCTCGCTGAGTTTGAATTCCTTCTTGCCGTCGAAGCCATAGAATCCTTTGTCCTCGCCCCCTTTGTAGTAGGTCACCGTTTTGCCGTCGGGAGCAAAGATGAAACTCGACATCTCGCGCTGCGGATACAGCTTGCGGTCCATCAGCTGGTTCCACTGCAGGAGTTTCTTCTCCTGACCAAAAGCGGTGCCCGCCAGCAGCAGCACCGCCAAAGTAATAAGTATCTTTCTCATAATGATTAATAATTCTTCCAGTTACGAAGCCGTAGGTTGAACACCCCGAAGAAGGCCTCCTTGAATATCTTCATGCTCATCTTCGAGACTCCCAGCACTCGGTCGGTGAAGATAATAGGTACCTCATAGATGTTGAATCCCAGTCGCGTGGCCGTGTACTTCATCTCTATCTGGAATGCGTAGCCGACAAATTTCACCTTGTCGAACTTCATCTTCTCCAGTACCTTGCGGCTATAGCACACGAAACCTGCCGTGGAGTCCATCACCTTCATTCCTGTCACGGTGCGGACATAGACGGACGCATAGTACGACATCATCAGACGCCCCATCGGCCAGTTGACCACGCTGATCTTGCCTCCCACATACCGGGAACCCACCACAACATCACCCTTGCCTGTGGAGCATGCCTCGTAGAGACGCGGCAAATCGTCAGGATTGTGCGAGAAGTCGGCGTCCATCTCTATCATATAGTCATATCCATGCTCCAAGCCCCAGCGGAAACCGTCAAGATATGCCGTGCCGAGACCCAGTTTGCCCTTGCGCTCCTTGATGAACAGACGCTCCGGAAATTCTTGCATCAGACGTTTCACGATATCGGCCGTGCCGTCCGGAGAGTTGTCCTCAATAATCAGCATATCAAATTCTTTATCCAGAGAAAAGACTTTTCTGATGATATTCTCTATGTTCTCCTTCTCGTTGTAGGTTGGAGTAATAACTAAACAATCAGACATATAAATTGTTTTTATTGGCTTGTTTGCAAATGTTTTTGTCTCCTAAGAGGAAGGCAAAGATACAAAAAAAATGGCAACCTCACGCATATTGGCCGCAAAATCATGGTAAGTTATTGCAATTCGGTCTGACCTTACAGAGTCCCCACGGGCCAAATCCGCTCTCTATCGCATGGCATTCCCTACTGCGCGTTTCACTATCAGCAAGGCAACCCATCCCACTGTCACGCCGAGAAAGTTGGCCACCAAATCATTGATGTCGAACCCTCGGTACGGCAACAGGTATTGCACCGATTCGGTCATCACCGCCACGCCTATGGCGGCAAGCCAAAGCCATCCATAGCGGCGACGAGCCGGGGCAGCCGGCAAGAGCCAGTCCATCAGAAACCATGTACAGGGGATATAGACCGAGGCATGGAGCAGATGGTCCAGACGGATGTGGAAAATGAAATTGTTCAGCGGTATGCCCAGCGCTCCGACCGGACCCCACATCAGCAACAGCAGACATACGAAATATATGGGCGACAGCATCCGCCACGCCTCCCGACCAAGACAGCGGTGCGCCAGCCGACGCCACCTCATCTTGCACAGCACTCGCCGCGAACGCCTGCGCCAGTCGTCGCTGTTGCAACTGACCTCGCCATGCTCATCCTCCACTCTGGAAAGCCGCGCGACAACATCGTCCGCCATGACTTGCTCAATGACGGGACTGTTGTCGCCCTGCGTGGTGATATGGTCACCGCTGACATGGACAACCCTGTGCAGGATATGCTGGCCGCAATAGCGGATGAGAACGACATCGTTCTTCCTCACGCCTCCCTCCAACGGGGACAGCTCCACAAAGCATCCCTCACGGAGAAGCGGTTCCATGCTTCTGCCTTTGAGCGGAATCGTCACACGCTCGCCCCGGGCAATTCTTTCCTCCACCTCGGCAAAGACGACCTCGTTGGGTAACACTATCTGCTGGCGGCTCATTTCGGAAAGATTGTTTCGTGACACATGCACGCTGCATCGCCGTCGGGAAGACACTCCAAGTGATAGACCGGCACTTGTCCTATGATGGACGAAATCAACGCCACCATGCTGTCCGAGAAATACTCATCGTACGCCAGGGCTGGCGGACACGAGGGTTGGAGAGCCGCGACAGCTTCCAGCGTGTTCAGACGCCTTATCCGGTTCTGCGGCGCCTGCGACAACCGCACCACCGCACTCAACGGATAGCCCTCCTGATGATAGCAGGGCGTCTTGCCGCTCCACGGCGACCCATATACCACCGGCACGCTCGCCTCCAATGCCACCACGGGGCTGTCGTCGTTCAGCAGACGGGGTCCCTCGATATGTTGCAGCCACTGACGGGCATGGGTGCTCTTGCCCGCCCCCGACTCGCCAAGAAACAGCACCGCGCACCCACCATACACGACAGCCGAGGCATGAACCAACGTGACACCGGCAGCGGCCGACAGCAGCGAGAAAGCAAACCATAGCGAGAAACGCAGCACGGCCGCATCGCACGTCGTGGTCGCCTCTGCCACCTTCGCCCCCTTGCGATATTGCATCGCCAAGTCGCCCATCGTGAAATAATAGACATCCACGTTCCGGGAAAACTCCCAACTCCCCTCTTCGGAATCAAACACATACAGCACTTCCCTGTTCTCAGCAAGACAGACCTTGCACCCAAACCGAACCGTCCACACCTCGTTCCCCGACAATGCTCCCCTAGCCCGGAACACATCGAAACCAGGCAATTCCGACACCAGACGTACCGCCGTAGCGCCTTCCAACCTAACGTCGCGCCCCGCTATACGGAGCATGAGCAAATCCTTGGTATTCGAACTGGAACAGACCATACATTATACGATTATATGGCATTCGGCCATCTGTTTGACCCACGCGGCAGCATCGGCTTGGGCCACCTCGGGCGACACATCGAAGGCATTAGTCAGCGCCTCGGCCACCTCCTCCAACGTAAAATCGCGCCCCTGGAACATGTCCCACAACATCGCCGAGGTCTCATTCAACGCCACCACCTTCGACTTCACTTTCCCCGCTACACCCTGAACAAGAATAACTTTCTCGTTCGCCACCGTGCGCAACTTATATCTCGGATTGAATTTCATACTGCCCGTTTTGAGTTTGCAAAGATACACAAAAAAACGGACACACCGGCTGTACTGAATGGGACTTCTACCCAGCTGGACACCGCCCGTTTCCATCCCCGTTTTTTACCTCCAAACAATTGCCTCGATTTTATTGCCAACAATTGCCTCG
>CACXCY010000180.1 GCA_902766265.1 uncultured Bacteroidota bacterium | reverse complement strand
GGGGGGGGGGCTGGGGGGGGGCCAAGGTCTGGCTCCAAATTCTCACAATTCGATGTTGCTTAACGGGGCGTTTTGTTGGTCGGCGGGCTCGGTTAGGAATATCGCGCCAATCGGTAACCGTTCGTATATAACCAGTTAATTATGAGTTAGGAATATATTCCTATCTTTATTTTCCGGCGTCGGAAAACGGTTGTATCTTTGCCGCAGATTTCAAAACCGAGAACACCTTCACCAGAAACGCCACCAACCAATAACCACCAACCTCAAAACCAACCATGGAAAAGATTGCACAACTCATCCGTTTTATCGGCATAATCATCGGCCGAATGGTCCGCAAATCGGGCAGTGCTTTCAAGCAGCCGACAGCCGACTACGCTGCTGACAATACGTCCATTAGCATCATCAGGACGAAACCGACTGCGAAACCTATCGTGGAGAGGTTGGTATGGCGCCCTTGTGCGGTCTCGGGAATGAGTTCCTCCACAACAACATACATCATGGCTCCGGCGGCAAATGCCAATAGATACGGCAGCGCCACTCCGAGTATGCCGGCCAGCAGCAATATGGCCACCGAACCGATGGGCTCCACCACCCCACTCAACGATCCGATAAGGAACGAGCGCCAGCAAGTGTTGCCCTCCGCCCGCATGGGCATCGAGATGATGGCGCCTTCGGGGATGTTCTGCACGGCGATACCGATGCTCACCGCCAACGCTGCGCTGAGCGTCAACCCTTGCGCTTCGCCGGCAAAGACAACGCCCACAGCCATACCTTCGGGCAGGTTGTGGATGGTGACAGCGAGTGCCAGCATCATCGTGCGCGAAAGACGCGATTTCGGCCCTTCGGATTTCTGTGCACCCACATGCAAATGGGGCGTCAGCTCGTCAATCAGCAGCAGAAAGGCGATGCCGGCCAGAAAACCCACAGCGGCGGGGAGGACGCTGTCACAGGCCATCTCTATGCTCGGTATCAGAAGCGACCACACGCTGGCCGCCACCATCACACCGCTGGCAAAGCCCAGCAGCGTCTTCTGCAGCCGGTCGGGAATCTCTTTCCGCATAAAGAAAACAAAAGCGGCTCCCAACATCGTGCCCGCCAAAGGCAGCAGTAATCCTATAACCAGAACATTCATTTACAATCTCTTTTTGGATCCTTGGGAAACCACCCTTTCTCCACCCTTTTCCGCTGTTTGAATAGTTCAAGAATCGACCACAAACTGGAAAAGGCAATCACGCCAAGTATGGTGGAAGGAACCGTGGCAGCTGTGAACAGAGACCCTGCGACACAGCACAATGCAAACAGAAGGAACACCCACCAGCAGCGAGTGCCGAAATAGTACTCTGCCTTGATGACGATTGGATGAAAAATGCCAATGCAGAGAAATGCAGATATACCAATAACAATACCTGAAAAGTTCATTTTCTTCGATTTAGCACAGAATCGCTCCGCAAATTCAGGTTGCAATATTACACAATAATTTCCAACCAAATTTGCATTAATTATAACTAGTCTCAAATACAGCTCAATCGGGGTTGAAGCACCGCACATCTAATCCTCGTCACTCTTCTCAAATGCTTGTTCTATGTTCCAAGATAGCCCCACAGCATAGGTACGGCCCACTGTGGCAGGCGAATTGCTATAGTAATACTCTGGCTTATATCCAAGCAGATTATCAATTGTAAGAGTCAGTTTCACCCCTTTTTTGAAAGTATGGTTGGCCGTGAGGCGCCACATGACATACCCCGGATAGGTCTGCCGCTCATGCTGTGTCAGGTCGGTGAGGTCGGTGTACACATCAGAGGTGACTGCACTCAGCGCCCTGCCGTTCAGAGCAATGACACTAACACCCCAACGCCACGCATATCTATAATCCACACGCATGGTGGCGGTGTGGGGTCGAGTCTCTGAAGTATTCAGTCCATTTTCATCAACACTTTCATGGGTGTACACATAGGACAGCCGGGCTCCGATACCGTTATCCCAGCGCGCAGAAGCGGCAAAATCAACCCCGTAGATGTTCACTGGTGCCATATTATCGTAAACCATCCCATTTCTGGCAATGTTCCACATAGTGGTTATGCGATTCTCAACATAATTGTAGAAGGCCAGCGTTGTGATGTGGCAGGCGTTGTGGTTCCATTCCACTGAGAAATTCGCATTGTTGCTGACTTCGGGCTTCAGATCGGCGTTACCGTAAATCATGAAGATATTGGCCATATCAAAGTTCATATACATCTCTTTCAACGTAGGCGCACGGAAACCGTTGGCGTAGGTGGCACGCAGGGTTACCTCGTCGATTTTATACATGATGTTAAGTTTAGGAGAGAGATGCGAAGCATTGGCCTTAGAGAAGTAATCATAGCGAAAAGAAGTGACGACATTCAGTTTTTCCGAGACGCTCCAATCCCATTGCATGAAAGCATCGGCAGTGTACTGTTCGTGATATCCGGGAGCTGCAAACTGGTAACTCATGAGGTAGTCCCTCATTGCATCGCCGCCTGCCGTCAGTGTGCCCAAAGTGGGGTGTACATGACTGGCAATTCCACGCAGAGAGTGTTGTACATTGCTGTAATCGCGCACGTCGGCACCACTCAAACAAGCATAGTCACTTTTGTCATATTGGTCAAAAGAATAACTCAAACTGATGTCGCTACTGTCGTTTATCGCATAGTCTACTTTGGTTCCACCGCTGAAATCGCGATAACGTTCATGCGAAACGACAGCACTCTCCCTTTCGCGAAAGAAATAACCGGCACGAGCGTTGACTTTTAAGCGGTCATTGATTCTAAACAATAGCCTTTCTTTGGTGTTGAAGGAATGCGTGCCATAGATGTTGTGTATATCACCACTGTCGCTCAAATGTATCGGATCGGTATGAACGTATTGGGCATTGGTCACACTGCTAATCTTCCCACAATTAAAACTAAAATTGCCGTTATAACGCCCATCATTGAACGAACCGTAACGAGCACCAATGCTCAATGTCCAGGGGTCATTAATAGTCGAACTTATCAAGTTTACCACGCCTCCTACAGCATTGGAACCATAGAGCGAAGAGGCGGCACCCTTGACCACTTCGATACGCTCGACATTTTCCAAAGTCAGTCGTGCGTAGTCGACGTTATCCATGGTCTCCCCAGCCAAGCGTTCACCATCAACCAGAAAAAGAACCGAATTGCCTCCAAACCCTTGCATATTAAGGTTCACTTGCTGGTTCATGGTATAACTAAACTCTATACCCGGCAACTCGACTTGTAGCAACTCCTGTACGGTACCGGCATCTGACACCTGTATATCACGAGCGTCTATAACACGAGTCACCATTGGCACATCCATCAGCAGTTTAGGAGTACGAGTAGCCGTAACAACCACTGTACCTAGATTTTGTATTTTCTCACGCAACACAAAATCGTGTACAAGCCGCTCCTCTGAGGATTTCATCCCCCACCGACTGATCCTCATACCAAACATATGAGCTACAATGGTGTACGACACATTATTAGAGGGCAACAATAATGAATACCGTCCGTCATTATCTGTAATAGCGACTAGAGTCGTATCTTCCTGCACTTTAATCGTCACACCAGATAGAGGTACCTTCTCGATATTATACACTGTACCTTCTAACACCTGCTGCGCATTCATAGACACAGCAGAGATGCAAAAAAGCAAAAGTAGATATTTTGTACAACTACGTATCAATTTTTACCCACCTTGTTTACCGGATACCTATAACGTATAGTTATATATCCTTTTGCGAATGATTCATTCATGTAGTTAACAAATTGCAGCGCAGCCAATGTGCTGTCAGCAAATTGCGCCAAGTAGACTCGACCACTCATAGTATATATCGGAGGCATCTGACTGAGGTCCACATCCATCCAGCGACTGAGTACAGGATTGACATCCGATGGAGCGTATTCCAATGTGCCACTCATCATGTTAGACATATCAATAACAACGTGACTATCGACATCGGCATAGAACGCCAACTCAGCAAAGTTGAATCTGCCATCTATAAAATTCACATTGTCAAGCATCGTCTCTGCTACGCTACCATTATTCGTCTTTGCATCATAACGATGCAACGCAAAATCCCAGTCATGCGGCGCACTCTGACCGAGAACGATATTGGAAGTGTCAATAGTTTTATGGTGCAGGTCAATATACGTCCATCGGTCGTAAGCGTGGGCATCAACATAGATTGTTCCACTCTTCCCGTCTGCATTTTCTTCGATATGGCTAAAGCGGGAATCTTGGTCGGTTACCGGCTCATCGTATATTCCGCCAAAGATTCCCTCGCATGATGTCAGAACCGCAAGCAGAGACATCAGCACTATCAGTTTCCTATAAGCCACCATTTATTTGCCGGCAAATGTAAAGTCAATGTTCATAGGCATAGCACCGGGCTTCAAACTATACGACATGTTGAGTTTTCCGTTCTTTACATTGCCAGTTAAACTGCCCGTAATCTGCAACGATTCAACAGTGACTGAGATATTTTCTTTTTCTATATTATACACCTTTCCATTTTCTGCCACCGCAACGCCTGTGACAGTAAACGACGGTATCGACACCCTTCCTTCCCCCATCTGCGGAAGAGTGATACTAACCGTGTTTTCTGATTCACTGGCAATAATGACCTTTGCCTCGGTGGGATCACCTTGGGTTTCACATCTTACGCTCATGGTGACAATACCATCATAAGTGCCCGCAATGTTTTCAGCAACATCCTTAGTGCAACCAACGGTACTCATAACAAATGCTGCTACAGCAGCAACAAATACATTTTTTGAGATTTTCATGATTCGAGTTTTTTTTGTTTTACTTTTATTATTGAAAAATCGTTTATTATTCGATGGTGGGAGATTATTTCATTGCTACATGATTTTTCATCACACGCATCGCAAGCCGCATGGAGAGGATAGCGACGGGGATTGTCAGCAACAGGACAACTATCAGCAGGGGAATGTTTTCAATAACCGGACGCATCAGCGCATCGTAACCCGCAGGCATTTCCTCAACGGCAGCAGCCAGCGTCCCCTCGGTGTCGGTCCACCAATGAGCGGTATATGTGAAAAACGAAAATGCAAACGGCAGAAAACTCCAACGGACACCTTTGCGCGTGTCGTATCCGAAGAAGAAACGGATTATTTCCGCGAGTGCCGACAACACACACATCCCGACAATGAACGCCCAGTCCGACTCGCCTGCCAGAATTCCTATCACGAGAACAAACCCATTAAGCGCTACCGCTGCACCAAACCCACGGATATTAATCGCGGTATATAGGTACACGAATGCGAACAATAGCGGCAATACGGCACCAATATAGGCGTAGCACGCAGGGTGAACGATTCCGCTGGTAGCACCCAAGATGAACAAGGCGAGATAGGAAATCGCCATAATAATGATTCTAAATGCTGTTTTCATAATGTTAGTCATTTTGTTTCACAATACGGAGAGAGTAAACAAATAGGTAAATACCCAGAACAACCATCACAGGATGGATGAGCAGTTGCACAGGGCTGAATTCCATCAAGAGCTCGCTGGCGTGAAAGATGTTGAAGAGCATCATAACGCCCGCCAAAATGAGATTGACGATACGCATCAGCTTGCAATTGCGGTATTGCATACAAAGCAATCCGCACACGGGAACAAAGAAAGCCATTCCGACCATAAACAGCAACATACCGGTCGGCGCCACTCCTGTTGAATCGGGCATAGCGATACTGGCTCCCCAAAAAGCAGGCAGTATATCGGCCAGCATGTGCATAGCGAATCCAACCATGATAATCACCCAAATAAGGGACACCTTAGAAATTTTTGTTTCCATAATTATTGAATTTTTCCATTTAACATTATTTCAAAGCATTAACACAGAGCCAATGATTCTGTTCATCCGAATGGACAGCAATATCACGGAACCCGGCAGCGGAGAGATGGGCGCGAAGTTCGTCGGGAGTGTAGGTACGCATACCGTCGATGAGCATCTCCCATTTTTCATTGGCTCCCGTAAGACCGTCATCTTCATTGACGATGAGAAAACGTCCACCCTCTTTCAAGGTACGGTGCACCCACGAAAACGATCCTCGATATTCGGCCAGAAATAGACGGTCTCGAAGGCAGTAACGAGGTCAAATTCACCATCGGCATACGGCAACGATTCCACGCTGCCCTCCTGTATCCTGCAACGTCCATCGGCTATTGCATCAGCATTCACCTTG